>NZ_JUPG01000105.1 GCF_001074825.1 Streptococcus pseudopneumoniae | reverse complement strand
GAATACAGCTGCCCTAAGTGCTGCTTCAAATACGGAAGCCGATACTACAAAAGCAAGTGCTGCATTACCTAATACTGGTAGTCGATCAGATAGCACTACAGCTGCTCTAGGACTTCTATCAATCTTTGGAGCAGTCGGTTTACTCTTTTCTAAAAAGAAAAAAGATGATGAAGAAGCTTAAGTAGATGATTCTATTTGATTCTCAATAGCCTTCACATGCAAAAATCTTTATCAATTAAAAAGAACTAGGGTAACCTACACATTAGCTGGATATACTCACCCTATAGCGGATAGTGAAGAAGCCTCTTTGCCAACTGTAGTAGATGGAAGTTAGCTAAGATTCAGAAAGGACAAATTTTGTCCTTTCTTTTTTGTCGTCCTTCTGTAAGCGCGTCATAACAAGGTATCTATCATTCATGGAAGACCTCCTGTATACTATTAGTAAAGTAAAACTATTGGAGGATATTTTAATGCCACAACCTATTGTTCCTGTAGAGATTCCACAATCTCGACCTTTTGATTCTAAAAAGAGAAATGATATTCTGCTTAAAATTCGTAATTATCTCCAAGAAGAAGATTGGGCTAAGATGGGTTTACCAATCACACGTAAGGAAATCTCTAATTGGCATATCAAGATGAGTCAATACTATTTAGAGTCCCTTTATAACCTTTTACGAGAAAAGTTGTTAGAACAAGCTCTTCTTCATGCGGATGAAACCTCTTATCGGGTCTTAGAAAGTGATAGCCATCTGACCTACTATTGGACTTTTTTGTCAGGTAAAGCAGAGAAACAAGGGATTAGGCTTTACCACCATGATCAGCGTCGAAGTGGTTCAGTAGTACAAGACTTCCTAGGAGACTATTCTGGCTATGTGCATTGTGACATGTTGCGGCAGTAACTTAGAACTTTAGTCCTCTAGTTCTGCCTATGCGATAGCAGTCCAAGGTTTAGGAGCAAGGCGACGCTAAGCTTGGTAAACTGCGAACCGCTAGAAGCTTATCATCAACTGGAAGAAGCTGAACTTGTTGGATGTTGGGCGCATGTGAGAAGGAAATTTTTTGAAGCCACTCCCAAATGAGGAAACTCTCGTAAACAAAGAGGTTTTAGAGGCTTATTTACCATGAACTAAAGTTGTACAAGAAAAGTGCAAATAAGAAATCTCCAGATTAGGAACTATTCGTAAGTTCTCTAGTCTGGAGATTTTTCAATATACTTCGTTATTGGACGGTTACTGTCTATCATTAGGCTAATAGAGATAAAATAAACAATTGATTTAGGACATTTGTTTGATAGTGGTGATAAAGTTTTAAATCTGCTACATAATTTGTAGAGTTTTTTCTATAATTAGGAGTTTAACCTAATCTGCAAATAGGAGTATACTAATAATGTAATCGTTATCAAAAGTCTAAAAAGGAATTTTTAGATGGATATCAAAATAAAAAAGGGAGGAAATTATGAATAAGTTTTCAAAAACCTTGAGAGACAACTGGATCTTTCTCTTGATGGTTTTGCCAGGGGCGCTCTGGTTGATTCTATTCTTCTACATTCCAGTATTTGGGAACGTGGTCGCCTTCAAAGACTACCACATGACCAGTAATGGATTCATAGATAGTATCATAAATAGTAAATGGGTCGGACTCGATAATTTCAGATTCTTATTTAGTTCAAGAGACGCCTTTATTATCACACGAAATACGGTCCTCTACAATCTTGGCTTTATCTTTCTAGGTTTAGTTGTATCTGTAGGGATTGCCATTATCCTCAGCGAGCTCCGTTCCAAGAGAATGGTGAAGATTTTCCAAACTTCTATGTTGTTCCCTTACTTCTTGTCTTGGGTTATCATCAGTTTCTTTACAGATGCCTTCCTAAATATTGATAAAGGGGTGTTCAACCATTTATTGGAAAGTCTTGGTCTCAAAGAAGTCAATTTCTACGCTGATTTGGGAATTTGGCCTTATCTCCTACTGTTCCTAGGTATTTGGAAAGGTTTTGGATATAGCAGTGTCATGTACTATGCGACAATCATGGGAATTGATCCAACCTACTATGAAGCAGCGACAGTGGACGGAGCCAGCAAATGGCAGCGCATTCGCAATGTAACCATTCCGCAGTTGACACCATTGGTAACTGTATTGACCATCCTTGCAGTCGGAAATATCTTCCGTGCAGACTTTGGTCTTTTCTACCAAATCCCTCACAATGCTGGTCAGCTTTATAACGTAACCAACGTCTTGGACGTATATGTATATAATGGTCTGACCCAGACAGCGGATATAGGGATGGCTTCAGCAGCAGGTCTCTACCAATCAGTAGTCGGCTTGATTCTGGTGGTTCTATCAAACTTACTGGCAAGACGAGTTGATCCAAACTCAGCCTTGTTCTAGAAAGGAGGAGAATATGGCAGAAAAGAAAATTAAAAAAGAAAAAATTGATAATGTCGGCATTCACTCCTTCAGTAAGAAAGCAGATATCTTCTTCAGTACCATTTCTGGTTTGATCGCCCTCTCTTGTATCCTACCCTTTGTCTTCGTTATCGTTATTTCGGTGACAGATGAAAAGAGTATCCTCCAAAATGGATATAGCTTCTTCCCATCCCAATTTGGCCTAGACGGTTTTGAGTTCTTGGCACAGTTTAAGGATAAAATTCTCCAAGCCCTCTTCATCTCAGTCTTTGTAACAGTGGTGGGGACTATCACAAACGTTTTTATCACAACAACTTATGCCTACGCTATTTCACGGACAACCTTTAAGTATCGCAGATTCTTTACGATTTTTGCCCTTCTTAGTATGTTGTTCAACGCTGGTTTGGTACCGGGCTATATCGTGGTCA
Organism: Streptococcus pseudopneumoniae; assembly: GCF_001074825.1. GTDB lineage: Bacteria > Bacillota > Bacilli > Lactobacillales > Streptococcaceae > Streptococcus > Streptococcus pseudopneumoniae_C. Next base: position 12,790 of record NZ_JUPG01000105.1, on the reverse strand, counting down.
CTCGTTTACTTCAACTTGGTGATACAGTTTGGGCCTTGATTGTTCCAATGCTTCTCTCACCATTTAACATCATCTTGATGCGTTCCTTCTTTAAGAAGACCATTCCAGAAGCCATTCTTGAATCTGCTCGTATCGATGGTGCTAGTGAGGCCCGGATCTTCTTCCAAATCTGTTTGCCATTGTCACTACCAGGTATCGCAACCATCACGCTCTTAACAGCTCTTGGTTTCTGGAATGACTGGTTCAACGCTCTTCTTTATATCAAGAGTGACAACTTGTATCCATTGCAATATTTGCTTATGCAAATCCAACAAAATATGGACTACATCGCCAAAGCAGTCGGCCTATCTGGTCAACTGGGAGTTGCTCTTCCAAAAGAAACAGGACGTATGGCTATGGTTGTGGTCGCAACCCTTCCAATCGCGATTCTATATCCATTCTTCCAACGCTACTTTGTAAAAGGTTTGACTATCGGTGGTGTGAAAGAATAGTGCTTGTTGAGAAATACCCTTTCTCGTTTCCAAACTTCCCTTGAGTGAAGTTAAGATTATTACATTGTTTATAAGTTTAAAAATAAAAAAAGGAGTTTTTGTCATGAAAAACTGGAAAAAATATGCTTTTGCATCTGCTAGCGTAGTCGCTTTGGCTGCTGGTCTTGCTGCTTGTGGAAACCTTTCAGGTAACAAAAAAGCTGCTGACTCAGCTTCAGGTGAAAAACCTGTTATCAAAATGTACCAAATTGGTGACAAACCAGATAACTTGGATGAATTGCTAGAAAATGCTAACAAAATCATCGGAGAAAAAGTTGGTGCCAAATTGGATATCCAATATCTTGGATGGGGTGACTATGATAAGAAAATGTCAGTTATCACATCATCTGGTGAAAACTATGATATCGCCTTTGCATCTAATTATGTTGTAAACGCTCAAAAAGGTGCTTATGCAGACTTGACTGACTTGTACAAGAAAGAAGGGGCAGAACTTTACAAAGCACTTGACCCAGCTTACATCAAAGGTAACAGCATTAACGGTAAAATTTACGCAGTTCCAGTTGCAGCCAACGTTGCATCATCTCAAAACTTCGCCTTCAACGGAACACTTCTTGCTAAATACGGTATCGATATTTCAGGTGTCACTTCATACGAAACACTTGAACCAGTCTTGAAACAAATCAAAGAAAAAGCTCCAGATGTAGTACCATTTGCGGTTACCAAGAACTTTATTCCATCTGATAACTTTGACTACCCAGTTCCAAATGGACTTCCATTCGTTATCGACCTTGAAGGAGACACTACTAAGATTGTAAACCGTTACGAAGTACCTCGTTTCAAAGAACACTTGAAGACTCTTCACAAATTCTATGAAGCTGGATACATTCCAAAAGACGTAGCAACAAGCGATACGTCATTTGACCTTCAACAAGATACTTGGTTTGTTCGTGAAGAAACAGTAGGACCAGCTGACTATGGTAATAGCTTGCTTTCACGTGTTGCCAACAAAGATATCCAAATCAAACCAATCACTAACTTCATCAAGAAAAACCAAACAACACAAGTTGCTAACTTTGTTATCTCAAACAACTCTAAGAACAAAGAAAAATCAATGGAAGTGTTGAACCTCTTGAACACTAACGCAGAACTCTTGAACGGTCTAGTTTATGGTCCAGAAGGCAAGAACTGGGAAAAAATTGAAGGTAAAGAAAACCGTGTTCGCGTTCTTGATGGATACAAAGGAAACACTCACATGGGTGGATGGAACACTGGTAACAACTGGATTCTTTACATCAACGAAAACGTTACAGACCAACAAATCGAAGATTCTAAGAAACAATTGGCTGAAGCTAAAGAATCTCCAGCACTTGGATTCATCTTTAACACTGACAATGTGAAATCTGAAATCTCAGCAATCTCTAACACAATGCAACAATTCGATACAGCTATCAACACTGGTACTGTAGACCCAGATAAAGCTATTCCAGAATTGATGGAAAAATTGAAATCTGAAGGTGCTTACGATAAAGTATTGAACGAAATGCAAAAACAATACGATGAATTCTTGAAAAACAAAAAATCATAAGATCAATTGATTTCGTGTATTCATTCCTAATTCCTAAAAACTGAAACACTGTTTTCCTCAGGCTTATCTGGGGAAGGCAGTGATTTTTTGAAATCAGGACATGTATATCCATGTTTCGGATTTTTCCTCTTAAACCATTCAGGAAATCTCAAGCACTATTTAGGATTTAGAGTAAGGATTTGGGGGAATATGGCTTATATTAGAGATGTCTCGAGTTTACAAAGGAGAGTTCATATGAAAAAGTATCAACTTCTATTCAAAATAAGTGCTGTTCTCTCTTACCTATTTTTCGTATTTGGCCTTTCTCAGCTGACGCTTATTGTTCAAAATTATTGGCAATTTTCTTCCCAGATAGGCAATTTATTCTGGATTCAAAATATCTTGAGTTTACTTTTTATTGGAGTCATGATTGTGGTTCTTGTTAAGACAGGCCATGGTTATCTCTTTCGCATTCCAAGAAAAAAATGGCTTTGGTATTCGATTTTGACAGTATTAGTGGTAGTGTTCCAGATCTCTTTTAACGTTCAGACAGCTAAACATGTTCAGTCAACTGCGGAAGGTTGGGCTGTATTGATTGGTTATAGTGGGACTAACTTTGCAGAGCTAGGTATTTATATAGCCCTGTTCTTTCTGGTTCCACTGATGGAAGAGTTAATCTATAGAGGATTACTGCAACACGCTTTCTTTAAGCATTCGCGATTTGGTCTTGATTTGCTTCTTCCTTCTATTTTATTTGCTATCCCTCATTTTTCAAGCCTGCCTAGTCTGTTAGATATATTTGTATTTGCAACAGTTGGAATCATCTTTGCTGGTTTGATCCGTTATACCAAGAGCATTTATCCTTCCTATGCGGTGCATGTGATCAATAATATTGTGGCGACCTTGCCATTTCTGCTGACTTTTTTACATAGGGTGTTTGGATAAAATACTGACAGACGAGTTAGGAATGATAGTTTTTTCAATTTATAAGCGAGTTTCAGGAGGTAAATGAGTATGACACCATTAAAATGGTTTGCGGGAGGAAGCGAAAGACGTAGTGAAGCCCTGACGATCATAAATCATCTATTGGAAGATATAAAGGATACGCCTCAACTTGTTCCTTTGGAAAATCAGTTAGTGATTTATAAAAGACGATTAAAGGACGATGGGACCTCTGTTCCATTTATTCTAAGCCAAATGAACGTTGATATCTCACGTGTGTTGATTGACCATAAGCTGAATTTGTCAGAAAGTCAAGCCGAGCAGATAAAGAAATTAAGAGAATTATCGGCGATTCGCTATGGTTACTAATGAAATGCAGGGATAAATTCCTTTCTACAATTTCCAGTCAAATAAATTGCATTCGTTTTCTTAAGCAGGTATACTAGTATGGATAAATAAAAAATTTAGAAAATTTAAGAATAGAAAAGAGAACAAATCTTATGGCAAAAGATATTCGTGTCTTACTTTACTACCTTTATACTCCAATTGAAAATGCAGAGCAATTTGCTGCAGACCACTTGGCTTTCTGTAAATCAATCGGCCTTAAAGGCCGTATACTAGTCGCTGACGAAGGAATTAACGGAACAGTTTCAGGTGATTACGAAACAACTCAAAAATACATGGACTATGTTCACAGCCTTCCAGGAATGGAAGACCTATGGTTTAAGATTGACGAAGAAAATGAACAAGCCTTCAAGAAGATGTTTGTTCGCTACAAGAAAGAAATTGTCCACCTTGGTTTGGAAGACAACGACTTTGACAACGACATAAACCCACTTGAAACAACAGGTGCTTACTTGTCTCCAAAAGAGTTCAAAGAAGCCCTTCTTGACGAAGATACAGTTGTCCTTGACACACGTAACGACTATGAGTACGACCTAGGACACTTCCGTGGAGCTATCCGTCCAGATATCCGCAACTTCCGTGAGTTGCCACAATGGGTCCGTGACAACAAGGAAAAATTCATGGACAAGCGTGTCGTGGTTTACTGTACAGGTGGCGTTCGCTGTGAGAAATTCTCAGGCTGGATGGTCCGTGAAGGCTACAAAGATGTCGGTCAATTGCATGGAGGAATCGCAACTTACGGTAAAGACCCAGAAGTTCAAGGTGAGCTTTGGGATGGGAAAATGTACGTCTTTGACGAGCGTATCGCAGTTGATGTTAACCATGTCAATCCAACCATTGTAGGGAAAGACTGGTTTGATGGAACACCATGTGAACGTTATGTAAACTGTGGAAATCCATTCTGTAACCGTCGTATCTTGACATCAGAAGAAAATGAAGACAAGTACCTTCGTGGGTGCTCACACGAGTGCCGTGTTCACCCACGTAACCGCTATGTTTCAGAAAATGAATTGACACAAGCAGAAGTGGTCGAGCGCTTAGCCACTATCGGTGAAAGCTTGGATCAAGCAGCTACTGTATAAGATTAAACAGTCCTCAGGGGCTGTTTTTCTATGCTTTTTACTCAAAAATCTAAAGTTTGTTTCTGTATCTTTCAGAAAAATAGGGTATACTATATGTAAACGATTTCAAAAGGAGTCTAGTTATGACAAGAACATTTTTTATTCCAAATAAACAGAGCATTCTAGGAGAACAGGAGATTTTGACTGCCAAGTCGATCTTGGGCTTGGTAGATGGTTTGGAGTCACATAGCTATGATGCAGTCTATCTCCGTCAGCCTATTAACCGTCTCGAGTATATCGAATGTGCGATAGTGGGGCAATCACAATTTCTCTTTAAGGTTAGTTATGCTGATGGTCAAAAGGCTTACCGTGTCGATCTTCCTGACCTACTAACGAAGACAGACTGGGAGATCATCAAGTCATTTTTAGATGCTCTACTTGCTTATACAGGAACTGAGATTGAGGGACTCGATGATTTTGACTTTGAAGCTTATTTCCAAGCAGGTATTCAAGCTCATCTAGCAGACACTGCAGCTCGTTTTACGATTTGCCAAGGAATTTTTAATCCTGTTTTCTTTAGTCATGAGGACTTGAAGAGCTTTTTAGAGGAAGATGGCTTGGCTCAATTTGAAGCGCGTGTGCGTGCGGTTCAAGAGACAGATGCTTACTTTGCAAGAGTTTCCTTCTATCAGGATGGAGAAGGACAAGTTCACGGTGTTTACCATCTGGCTCAAGGCGTCAAGACCGTTTTACCGAGAGAGCCATTTGTTCCTGTAGCCTATATTGAGCAATTGGTGGATAAGGAAGTCCAGTGGGAGATTGACTTGGTTCAAATCACAGGAGATGGCTCTAAACCAGAAGACTATGAAGCTGTCGCTCGCTTGGACTATGCAAAATTCCTAGAGTCACTACCATCAGCATATTACCACCAACTAGATGCTAATCAATTAGAAGTGCAACCCATCTTAGACAAAGATTTTAAAGCATTAGCACAAGAAGAGTAAAACAGAAGCAGGTCAATCGACTTGCTTTTTAGCATATAAAAAATCCTGCCATGGAAGACAGGATTGAAGTTTAAAGAAAGGCCAAGATACGGAGATAATCTCCAATCAGTGCCACTTCAGCTACAAAGAAGAGGAGGATAATGACTCCGTTCACAAGGACAGATAAGAATAATTGATAGAAGGAGTCAGTTTCACTTGCTTGACTTGGTCTTGTAATAATATGGAGGCTAGCAAGTAGAATGATTCCAATGCTAATCACACACAAGAGGGCTGTAAATCGTAGGCTGTCAAAGAAGGCAAAGAAACTAGCAATAGCAGTGAGGAAGATTGGAATTGCCAAGAGTTGACTATATTGTTGGAGAACCTTCTCTAGCGTCCAGTCTTTTTCCTGGTGGATAAATCGTCTCACAACGAAACTACCCAAGAGAAATGAAAAGAAGAAGAGTGTTGTTGCTACTAGGATAGAGATAATCGAAAAGAGATTTAATGAAGCAAATTGTTCAGGGAAGTGATTATGCATAGTTGCTATATGTCCATAGTAAGCATGTTTGAGGTGGTAGATACTAAAGAAAAAGGAAGATGCAGAAAACAGAATGAGTAAGAGAAAGGCTGTATAACTGTGTGTACTACTTGTTTCAAGCTTGCTTGTAGGAGATTTGATTGCTTCCGCTAGCCAAGACCAAAAATCAAGCGCTTGCTCTTTCCATCTATCCGTAGATTTTGGAGCTTGGTCGGGGATATAAGGACTTTCTAAGGATTGACTGATAAGAAGTGGCTCTTTCGTGGTTGTTTTTTGCTGAGGAAGTGCCTCTTGGCTTTCTTCAGCTATAGTGACTTTTTCGGTTTCACTAGGAAGATCTGACTCTTCTTCAGTAGAATGGGATGCCTTCTTTTCTTCTATTTCTGTTCTCGCTTCACCGTCTTCAGGCGTTTCAATTTTCTCTTCTTGCTGGCTTTCCAATTCGACTTCAGCTTGAGAAACTTCCTTCTCTAACTGAGTATTTTTTTCAATTGGCGTATCGAGATCGGCTATCGTTTCTTCAGCCTTGTCTGCAACATCTTGGACTTGTTCATCAGGCTTGTTCTTGCTTGTTGTTTTTACAAAATCATTACTTTCAAACCATTCTTGTTTCATGGTAGAACCTCCTTTTTAGTGGGTTATGTGTCATAGTGGTCGATATAAATAGGTTTATTAAGGTCTGTTAGCTGTAGTTTCAAGACTAATATAATCATCAGCCTTAGCGATGAGTTGACCTTTTGCATCAGTTTTTTCAGTTTTGTAAGGGTTGCTGAATTCGTTGGGGTGGCGTTGACTCTCATCTCTCGATAACTGATAAATAGGACCATGGTGACTCGAGAGGTCTAAGTTAATTTCTTGGCTTTCTTTTTGAGTTAGCATGATACTGAGCGCATTTTTAGAAGATAGTTCTACTTTACCATATACTTTAATATTTTCAGCGCGGAAGTGATGTTCTGTTGACTCTAGCTGACTATCTGTAAGGTCTGTATCAAAGATATTAACTATATTAGGGGTTGTGAGTTTACTGTTTTTGATACGACTTCCTTTAATTCGGAGGATATAGCTGTTTGTATTGAGGGTCGCATTTTCAAGGCTAGCATTAGTGATACTGGTTTGTCCACGATTGGCTGACACGTTGATCCCTTTGAGAGCTCTCCCTTTTGGCAATTGGAGAATAACTTCATCAAAACGACGAGAGTAGCTACTTGCGATATGGAGAATCCCGCCAATTCCAGAAGAGAGAAATGGAGTTTCAGACAGTTTCTTATCAGTGAGGCTCAGCGTTTTATCGTTTTGATTTGTGATAAGATCATGGTGAGCAGAAATAGATGGATGATAAGAAATGTGGATTTGATCATCGAAAGAGTCTGTGATGGTCAGAGCGTGCTGGTGGAGAGTGATCTCTAAATTTTCGACTTCCTTGCCAAAGGTCAACTCTTCCATCCGACTATCATAGACAGGCTCCTTGGACATGGCAAGTAGGCTCTTGATCCCGTCAGATTGGATACCTACAAAGAGCAGGATAAATCCGACAACGGTAGTCACCACACCAAAAATGAGAAATCCTCTTGTCAATTTATGCATGATGATCACCTCTCTTTCCTTTTTTAAGAACAAATTGCACCAGGCGAACAATGAGTAGGCCGAAGAAGCGGGCTACATAGGAAATACCTAGTAAGACTAGTGAAGAAGCACCGATAGCCAGTAAACCAGAACCAAAAATCAAGATAAAGGCTGATTTGGCTTGGGCTAAGATAGTAAAACTTTCAACTAAAAATAGGAATCCGCCAATGATACCAAGTATGGAAATCGCAAAGAAAGCCAGAATGACAGTCAAAGCTGCCACAAGGATTCCGAACAGGGCCACGAGGATGGCGATTCCCAGAGGAATACCGATGGGTGCTGCAAGGAGAGCTAACAAGGCGATATGCAAAATTTGTCGGTTATTTTTTTGAGCGGGTGCCTCATTGATTTTTTTATCGAGAAGATTGGAGAGAACTTCGTGGGCCGCTTCTTTGGGAGTTCCCAAGCTAGCGATAAGTTCTTCTTCTCCTTCGACTCCAGCATCGTCAAAGAGTTCCCTGAAATAGTCCATGGCTTCAATTTGGTCAGCCTGAGGCAGTTTTTTGAGATAGAGTTCTAGCTGAGTCAGGTATTCAGTTCTTGTCATGGCGGATACTCCCTTCTATGATGCCATTTATGGTGTCTGTATAAAGTGCCCATTCATCTTTTAGGGTCAAGAGCTGTTCTATACCACCATTTGTCAAGGAGTAGTATTTGCGCATGCGACCTTGGAACTCTCTAGAATAGGTTGTCAGAAAGCTATTGCCTTCCAATTTTTTTAGGATAGGATAGAGTGTAGATTCTTTGATATTAGCGATCAGCTTAATGGTTTGGCTAATCTCATAACCATAAGAATCATCCTGCTCCAGTACGGCCAAGATGAGAAATTCAATCAAGGCAGAGGATGTTGGAAAGTACATGGGGAACCTCCTTTTCTAATGTGTAAGATTTTTATATATAATTTTTCTACACATACATTGTACATCTAAAAGAAAGCCCTGTCAAGAGAAATGTGTAAAATTTTTATATATAAAAAACTTCTAGGAAAAACTAGAAGTTTAGAGGATTTTATCGGCTCTGTCCACTGTAAAGAGGGCCACAGTCATCAGGATATCGACGAGCAAGAGGGCAGCTACAGCTGGCACCCAAGAATGGAACAGGTCAAAACTGTAACCAAAGAGAGTCGGTCCAAAGGCTGCTAGGATATAACCCCCTGTTTGAGATAGGCCAGATAATTGGGCTGTCTTTTCAGGGGCGCTTGTCTTGAGTGAAAAGTTGACCATGAGATAAGGGAAGAGGGCACTGGTTGCAGTTCCGATGAGGAGATGGATGGCAAGCCAGTAAAAGAAATTACCGACTGGGAAAAAGAGCATGGAAATGCCGACCACGCCAGCTAGTGAAACCAGAGTGAGCATGAGCTGACGGTTGCGAGTAGATAAGCTGGTTGTTAGGCTTGGGATGGTCATTGAAAAAGGAATGCTAATCAGCGAGAAGATAGAAGTCAGCAAGCCAGCTTCGTGACTGGATAGGCCTGCGTGGATAGCCATGGTAGGTAACCAGGTCATAGCGGTGTAAAAGAGCAAGGATTGAAAACCGGCAAAGACAATAACTGCCCAGACCTGTTTATTACGCATGACCTTTGTTTGACTTTTTTGTTTGGTTTGTGGAGCCAGTCTGTGATTATAGCGGTGATTTGGCAACCAGACCAAAAAAGTTGCTAGACAGAGTAGGGTGAGGAGGATGATAAGGCCTTTCCAAGAACTAGCTTGTGTAATGGGCACAGCCAGATAGGAAGCCAGAGCCGTCGCAATCCCCATAGATGTTACATATAAGGTGGTCAGAAAACCAATTTTCTTTGGTTGATTAGCTTGGATAAGACTAGGAAGCAGAACATTAATGACTGCGATACTGGCCCCAACCATCAAGGTTCCTAGATAGAGCAGGGGTAGATTGATTAGTCGAATCAGAGAACCAATGGTCAAGAAGAAGAGGCTATAGGTAAAGAGATGCTCCAAGCCGATTTTCTGAGCCAGTCGGGTAGAAAATAGCGAGAAGAGGGTAAACATGAGGAGAGGAAGGCTGGTCAAGACACCTAGCGAACTAACTTCTACTCCCAGACCTTGCGAAATATCTCCCAAAATAATGGGTAAAACAGTAAAAGGAGTCCGCAAGGAAACACCAATCAGGATAATACCTGGAACAAAAAAAAGTGATTGCTTTTTCATATAATACCTCTTCTAACTGATTTTAATAACAGCTTATTTTAAGGCTTTTTCACTATAATGTCAAGTAAGGTTTCTGGCTTTCAAGATAAAAATGGGAAAGTCATGAAAATTATGATAAAATAGTGGAAGGAAATCTATACATTGGAGAAAAACTGTGTCTGAAAAGCAAAAAATCAGCGTATTGATGTCGGTCTATATTAAGGAAAATCCGACATTTTTAAAGGATGCTATTGAGAGTGTTCAAAATCAGACCCTGAAACCGAGCGAGTTAGTTCTGGTTGAGGATGGGCCTTTGACCCCTGAGCTCTATCAGGTGTTAGACCAAGTGGAAGCCCAGTCTGAAATTCCAGTGAAACGCTGTCCTCTTGAGCAGAATCAAGGTTTGGGTCTGGCTCTTCGATACGGTGTTTTACAGTGTCAGTATGATATCATCGCTCGTATGGATACGGATGATATAGCTGTTCCAGACCGTTTTGAGAAACAGGTTCAGCTAATGGAGAAGGACAACCTCGACCTATTAGGTGGCCATATTGCAGAGTTTATTGACAATCCTGATGAGATTGTTTCTTACCGTCGTGTTCCGACTCAACATGTAGATATTGTGGCTTATCAAAGGATGAGAAGTGCCTTTAACCACATGACTGTTATGTTTAAGAAGGACATGGTTCTCAAGGCGGGCAACTATGAGGATGGGCTTTATATGGAAGATGACCTCCTATGGCTCAATATGATTGCTGCAGGAGCCAAGACTGGCAACCTGGATCAAATCTTGTGTCAGGTTCGTGTCGGAGCAGGGATGTTTGAGCGTCGTGGGGGACTGCGTTACCTCAAACTCTATCGTCAGGCTCGTCAGCGCATGCTGAAGCGAGGACAAATTTCTTATCTGGAATATGCCAAGAGTGTTGCGATTCAGATGGTTGTTGCCCTTTGTCCAGGATTTATCCGACAGTTTATTTTTATGAAACTGTTACGAAAAAGCAAGTAAAAGATTGTAGCAAATCGTAAACTAGAGAAAAAGTGTTATAATAACAATATAAATATTCGGCTCTTTTAAGGAGGAGTAAACTTCTATGAATAAAAAACTCACAGATTATGTGATTGATCTGGTGGAAATTTTAAATAAACAACAAAAACAGGTCTTCTGGGGAATATTTGATATTTTCAGTATGGTGGTTTCCATCATTGTATCTTATATCTTATTCTACGGCTTGATTAATCCAGCACCTGTTGACTACATTATCTATACGAGTTTGGCCTTCCTGTTCTATCAATTGATGATTGCATTTTGGGGGTTGAACGCTAGTATTAGTCGTTACAGCAAGATTACGGATTTCATGAAAATCTTTTTTGGTGTGACTGCTAGCAGTGTCTTGTCATATAGTATCTGCTATGCCTTCTTACCCCTCTTCTCCATCCGTTTTATCGTGCTCTTTATCTTGTTGAGTACCTTCTTGATTTTATTGCCACGGATTACTTGGCAGTTAATCTACTCTAAACGCAAACAAGGCAGTGGTGATGGGGAACACCGTCGAACCTTCTTGATAGGTGCTGGCGATGGTGGAGCTCTCTTTATGAACAGCTACCAACATCCAACCAGTGATTTGGAACTCGTCGGTATTTTGGATAAGGATGCTAAGAAAAAGGGTCAAAAACTTGGTGGTATCCCTGTTTTGGGCTCTTATGACAATCTGCCTGAATTAGCCAAACGCCATCAAATCGAGCGTGTTATCGTTGCGATTCCGTCGCTAGATCCGTCAGAATATGAACGTATCTTGCAGATGTGTAATAAACTGGGTGTCAAATGTTACAAGATGCCTAAGGTTGAAACAGTTGTCCAGGGACTTCACCAAGCAGGTGGAGGATTCCAGAAGATTGATATCACAGACCTTTTGGGTCGTCAGGAAATCCGTCTTGACGAATCGCGTCTGGGCGCAGAACTTACAGGGAAAACAATCTTGGTTACAGGTGCTGGTGGCTCAATCGGTTCTGAAATCTGTCGCCAAGTTAGTCGCTTCAATCCTGAGCGCATTGTCTTGCTCGGTCACGGGGAAAACTCAATCTACCTTGTGTATCATGAATTGATTCGCAAGTTCCAAGGGATTGATTATGTACCAGTTATTGCAGATATTCAAGACTATGACCGTCTGTTGCAGGTCTTCGAGCAGTATAAGCCTGCTATTGTTTACCATGCAGCTGCCCACAAGCACGTTCCTATGATGGAGCGCAATCCAAAAGAAGCCTTCAAAAACAATATCCGTGGAACCTACAATGTTGCTAAGGCTGTTGATGAAGCCAAAGTACCTAAGATGGTTATGATTTCAACGGATAAGGCGGTCAATCCACCCAATGTTATGGGAGCAACCAAGCGCGTGGCTGAGTTGATTGTCACTGGTTTTAACCAACGTAGCCAATCTACCTACTGTGCAGTTCGGTTTGGGAATGTTCTTGGTAGCCGTGGTAGTGTGATTCCAGTCTTTGAACGTCAGATTGCTGAAGGTGGTCCTGTAACGGTGACAGACCTCCGCATGACCCGTTACTTTATGACTATTCCAGAAGCTAGCCGTTTGGTTATCCATGCTGGCGCTTATGCTAAAGATGGAGAAGTCTTTATTCTTGATATGGGTAAACCAGTCAAGATTTATGATTTGGCCAAGAAAATGGTCCTTCTAAGTGGACACACTGAAAGCGAAATTCCAATCGTTGAAGTTGGAATCCGTCCAGGTGAAAAACTTTACGAAGAACTCTTGGTATCAACCGAACTCGTTGACAATCAGGTTATGGATAAAATTTTCGTTGGTAAGGTTAATGTCATGCCTCTAGAAGTCATCGATCAAAAGATTGAAGAGTTCCGAACTCTTAGTGGAGATGAGTTGAAGCAAGCTATTATCGCCTTTGCCAATCAAACAACTCACGTTGAATAAAAAAGAAAACGCATATTATCAGGACTTGAAACTGAACTGCACCCCAAAAGTTAGACAGAAAAAATCTAACTTTTGGGGTGTTTTTATTATGAAA
>NZ_JUPG01000104.1 GCF_001074825.1 Streptococcus pseudopneumoniae | reverse complement strand
CTTCTCGTCATCTGTCAAGTCTGTACGAGCGTCAATTGCTGCTTCCTTAGCTTTAAGAGCGTCGTCGATGGCTTTCTTAGCTGCTGGTTTCTTAGCCGCTGCTGGATCTACAGCTTTAACATCTGCTACACCTTTATCTTTTGCACCATTTACTGCTGTTTGTGCTTTTTCTGCTGCTTCTGGTGTTGCTGCGTTACTTGGTTGAGCATCGATTGCATCTGTTGCTTCCTTAGCTTTATCTTGCGCATCTTTCTTAGCTGCTGCTTTTTCTTCATCAGTTAAGTCAGTACGTCCGTCGATGGCTTTTTCTTTCTCAGCTAATTCATCTGCGATTGCTTTC
>NZ_JUPG01000103.1 GCF_001074825.1 Streptococcus pseudopneumoniae | reverse complement strand
TAAGTAATACCATAAGCCTTTATCTTTAACCCAACCAGTAGCCATTGAACCTGATTCGTTTAAATAATACCATAAGCCTTTGTCTTTAACCCAACCAACTACTCCCTGATTAGAATTCTTTTTAGGTTTAGCTACATCAGTTTCAGTTTTACCTGTTCCTTCTTTAGGTTTAGCTACATCAGTTTCAGTTTTACCTGTTCCTTCTTTAGGTTTAGCTACGTCAGTTTCAGTTTTACCTGTTCCTTCTTTAGGTTTAGCTACGTCAGTTTCAGTTTTACCTGTCCCTTCTTTAGGTTTAGCTACGTCAGTTTCAGTTTTATCTGTCCCTTCTTTAGGTTTAGCTACGTCAGTTTCAGTTTTACCTGTTCCTTCTTTAGGTTTAGTTACGTCAGTTTCAGTTTTACC
>NZ_JUPG01000102.1 GCF_001074825.1 Streptococcus pseudopneumoniae | reverse complement strand
GTTGCTCAAAGCACTGCTTTGAGGTTGTAGATAGAACTGACGAAGTCAGTAACATATATACGGCAAGGCGAAGCTGACGTGGTTTGAATTTGATTTTCGAAGAGTATTATTCTTCATCTGGTGTGAGGATCATAGGGATAATAATCGGTTCACGTTCTGTATTTTCATAGAGGAAGGGGCGAATAGCGTTGACAATGGCACCATTGACAGATTGTACGCTAGCGTCCTTATTTTTCAGTGCGATACGAATAGCATTGAAGAGGATGCGCTGGCTTTGGCGAATCAAGTCGCCAGACTCTCTCATGTAGACAAAGCCTCGGCTAAGGATGTCTGGGCCAGACAAAATCATCTGAGATTTGAAGTCAACAGTTGCGACTGCCAGAACGACACCATCTTCAGATAAATCTCGACGATCTTTGAGGACAGCGGCACCGATTTCACCGATACGATTTCCATCGACATAGATATCTTGAGCGTTGAAATGACCTGCGATACGAGCTGAGTCAGCAGTAAGGGCAAGCACATCACCATTGCTCATGATAAAGATATTGTCCTTCTCAACACCAGTATCCACTGCTAGTCCAGCGTGGACTTTTTGCATGCGGTATTCACCGTGGACAGGCATGAAGTATTTTGGCTTAATCAAGCGGAGCATGAGTTTTTGCTCTTGCTGGCCACCGTGTCCAGATGTATGGATATTATTCACTTTACCGTGGATAACTTCAACACCAGCTTCAGAAATGATGTTGATCAGCTTGTTGACGCTAGTAGTATTTCCAGGGATTGGACTAGAAGAGAAGATAACAGTATCGCCTGGTTGGAGTTGTACCTGACGGTGGGTTCCGTTGGCGATACGAGAGAGGGCCGCCATAGGCTCGCCCTGACTACCTGTACAGAGGATGAGAACCTCGCCTGCAGGATAATCTTTGATTTCATTTGGCTCGATAAAGGTGCCCTTAGGAGCTTTGATGTAGCCAAGATCGATTCCGTTGACAATGGCCTTTTCCATAGAACGGCCAAATACCGCAATCTTACGTCCAGTCTTAACAGCAGCTTCTGTTGCTTGCTGGAGACGGAAGATATTTGAGGCAAAGGATGCAAAGATGATACGTCCTTCAATGCCTTGGATAATCTTCATGATGGACTGACCAACGACTTTTTCAGAGTTGGTAAAGGTTGGCACTTCTGCATTTGTCGAGTCAGACAGGAGACAGAGCACGCCTTCTTCGCCAAGGGCTGCCATACGGTGCAAGTCCGCAGGTTCTCCAACTGGAGTAAAGTCGAACTTGAAGTCACCCGTACAAACGATTTTCCCCTGAGGAGTATGGATGACAATCCCTAAAGGTTCTGGAATAGAGTGAGTCGTTCTAAAGAACGTTGCCTTGAGGTTTTTAAAGGTCAACTCAGTATTGTGGTTGATTTCGTAAAGTTTGGCGTTGCGCAAGAGGCCGTGTTCTTCGAGTTTCCCACGGATCAAAGCCAAGGCAAGCGGTCCAGCGTAGATAGGGACATTTGCTTGCTTGAGCAGGAAAGGAATCCCACCAATGTGGTCCTCGTGTCCGTGTGTAATCAAAACAGCCTTAACGCGGTCGATATTGTCCACGATATAAGAGTAGTCAGGAATGACATAGTCGATACCTAGCAAGTCATCTTCTGGGAATTTAATCCCAGCATCGACGATGATAATCTCATCTTGGTATTCAATCCCGTATGTATTTTTCCCGATTTCTCCCAGACCACCGATGGCAAAAACGCCGACTTCTTCAGGTTTAAGAGTATAGGCCATATTAGAACTCCGTGATTTCGAAGGCGCCAGTTTCTTTTTCGTAATCTAGCAATTTGTCAGACAAGAGTTCGATATACTCGATATTGTACTCTGGGCGATTTTCTTCGACAAGTTGACGAGCAGCGATGCGACCCTCAAGTTCTGAGCTGGCATCGATGTCTAGGTAAAGTGCGCGTGTAGTTTCACGACGTGGGCTACGTTCTTTTGTTTCTTGATAAAAAACTTTGTAAATCATATAGTTCCTTTCTATTTACAGGTCAGCTTATTCCAAACTTTTAGCAGATATTTGCTTGATTTCATTCCATTTTTTGTCTAGATTGACCTTGATTCGTTACAATTATTTCAATTATACCACAAAATGAAAAATTAGTAAAAGACGGAAACGAGAAAGTCATAGGGTCACTCATTAGGAAGCGTTTGCAAAAATAAAGAAAGTATGTTATCTTGATAATGGGAGTGGAATTTATCGTTTGTCATAATTTCCTATAGTTTTTAAGTCAAGGAGGTTGCCCTATGTATAACTTATTTTCTTTTGCTATCGGAGTCCGCTTGGTGGCTTTTATTGTTTTTGTTGTTTGTGTTTATGCGGGGAATCTTCTATTTGCCAAAATGGAACGACGACAAAGCAAGCTCTTGTGGAAGATTAGTTTTGTGACTCTCTACTCTCTTTTTCTCCTACTCGTGACCTATGTCGTTTGGTTTGTATTTTACTTTGGATTAAATGCTTAGATGCCCTGCTTATGCTGGGGCATTTTTGTTTGGGGGCAAAGAAAATTCCCATGTGCCAGCTTTTGTAGTATAATAGTAAGCAGACCAAAAGATAGGAATGTGTTATGAAAGTATTAGCTTTTGATACGTCCAGCAAGGCTCTTTCTCTCGCTATTTTAGAGGATAAGCAGGTTCTTGCCGAGACGACGATTAATATCAAGAAAAATCACAGTATTACCCTTATGCCTGCCATCGATTTTTTGATGGCAAGTTTGGATTGGACGCCCAAGGATTTGGACCGAATCGTGGTGGCAGAAGGGCCAGGTAGCTACACAGGCTTGCGAATTGCGGTCGCAACGGCTAAGACTTTGGCTCACACTCTGAACATCGAGTTAGTTGGTATGTCTAGCCTCTTGGCTTTGGTGCCCTACCAACAAGAAGGCTTGTTCGTCCCCTTGATGGATGCGCGTCGCAACAATGTTTATGCAGGATTTTATGAAAATGCTAAATCTGTCATGCCAGAAGCACACTTGCCTTTTGAGCGAGTGATTGAGTTAATCAAGGGCGCTAGTCAGGTAACCTTTGTCGGAGAAGTTGGCCCCTTTGTGGAGCAGATTCAAGAACACTTGCCAAGGACTAATTATAAAGAAACATTGCCTAATGCAGCCAATCTTGCTCTTTTGACTTGGGACAAGGAAGCAGACTCCTTGCATGATTTTGTGCCGAACTACCTCAAACGTGTTGAGGCTGAGGAAAACTGGCTCAAGAACCACACCGAGTCTGGTGAGTCTTATATTAAACGTCTATGATAGAAATCAAACGAATCCAACAACAGCCTGACCTGGCTCAAGCCACCTACGCTGTTATGGTAGATGTTTACTCAGTCAGTCCTTGGACGCTGGAACAAATCCAAGCAGACCTGTCCCAAGATCAGACTTGGTATGTTCTGGCTTATGATGGGGAAGAAGTGATTGGCTTTCTAGCTGTGCAGGAGAATCTTTTTGAGGCAGAAGTCTTGCAAATCGCTGTCAAAGGAGCTTATCAGGGTCAGGGAATTGCGTCAGCCTTGTTTGCTCAATTGCCGACAGACAAGGAAATTTTCCTCGAAGTTAGAAAGTCGAACCACCGAGCGCAAGCATTTTACAAGAAAGAAAAAATGGCAGTCATCGCTGAGCGAAAGGCTTATTACCATGATCCAGTCGAGGACGCCATCATCATGAAGAGAGAAATAGATGAAGGATAGATATATTTTAGCATTTGAGACATCCTGTGATGAGACCAGTGTTGCCGTCTTGAAAAACGACGACCATCTCTTGTCCAATGTCATTGCTAGTCAAATTGAGAGCCACAAACGTTTTGGGGGCGTAGTGCCTGAAGTAGCCAGTCGTCACCATGTCGAGGTCATTACAGCCTGTATCGAGGAGGCACTGGCAGAAGCAGGGATTACCGAAGAGGACGTGACAGCTGTGGCGGTTACCTATGGACCGGGCTTGGTCGGAGCCTTACTAGTAGGTTTATCAGCTGCTAAGGCCTTTGCTTGGGCTCATGGACTTCCGCTGATCCCTGTTAACCACATGGCTGGTCACCTCATGGCCGCTCAGAGTGTAGAGCCTTTGGAGTTTCCCTTGCTAGCACTTTTAGTAAGTGGTGGGCACACAGAGTTGGTCTATGTTTCTGAGGCAGGTGACTACAAGATTGTTGGAGAAACGCGAGATGACGCGGTTGGTGAGGCTTATGATAAGGTCGGCCGTGTCATGGGCTTGACCTATCCTGCAGGTCGTGAGATTGACGAGCTAGCTCATCAGGGGCAGGATATTTATGATTTCCCTCGTGCCATGATTAGGGAAGATAATCTGGAGTTTTCATTCTCAGGTTTGAAGTCTGCCTTTATCAATCTTCATCACAATGCCGAGCAAAAGGGAGAGAGCTTGTCTACAGCGGACTTGTGTGCATCCTTCCAAGCAGCTGTCCTGGATATTCTCATGGCAAAAACCAAGAAGGCTTTGGAGAAATACCCTGTTAAAACTCTAGTCGTGGCTGGAGGTGTGGCAGCCAATAAAGGTCTCAGAGAACGCCTAGCAACTGAAATTACAGATGTCAAGGTCATCATCCCCCCTCTGCGTCTCTGTGGAGACAATGCAGGCATGATTGCCTATGCCAGCGTTAGCGAGTGGAACAAAGAAAACTTTGCGAACTTGGACCTCAATGCCAAACCAAGTCTCGCTTTTGATACTATGGAATAAGGAGTCAGCTTAAGGCTGGCTTTTTTGCCTTTTTAAATGTCAGAATATTTTGACAAATTATTGTAAATAATGATATAATATATAAAGAATAGGAGGTGGCCAGATGATTGAGAGAATGGAATTGGGAGAATTTTACAAGGAATTGCGCTTGGCTAGAAAGCTAAAACAGTCAGATGTAGCTTGTGCTGGACTAACAGCCTCTCAGTTATCCAAGTTTGAACTAGGACAGTCTATGCTATCTGCGGACAAGCTGATCCTAGCTATTCAAGGGATCAATATGAATTTTGATGAGTTTGGGCACAAGCTCAACAACTATCAAGAATCCCCACATATGCGAATTGGTAGAAGGGTTGTGGATCGCTTTGCCCATCAAGATATTGCTGGCTTAGAGCAACTGTTGGAGGAAGTCGAGCAAGAACAGATGGCGCAGACCTATCGTCGTTTGAATGCCATTGTGATTAAAAACGCCATCCATTCCTTAAATAAGAGATATCCGCTAACAGATGAGGATAGGGAGTTTCTGACTATCTATCTCTATGCTATTGAGTCTTGGACCTGGTTTGAACTCTATCTTTTTTGCAATACCATGCCTTTCTTGAGCAATCAAGATTTGATATTTTTATCAACCGCTTTAATTGAGAAATCTAAAGAATTTAAAGAGTTAGTACACAATCGATTGTATATGAAGCAAGGGATTTTAAATATCTTATCAGAACTCATGGAGCGTAAACTTTTTTCCTATATCCCAATCTTTGAAGCCGAGTTGGAGAGTATGCTACGTCCGTATGATGTTTTTGAAAAAGTATTATGGCAATTTTTAAAGAAAATGAGTGTTTTCCTTCAAACTAAGGGAAGCAATCAAAAAGAGATTGAACACTTTATCCAATCTTTGCAAGTATTAGAAAATCCACAATTGATAGCCCTTTTTGAATTGCGTTTGCAGCAATTCAAAGAACTTATTGATTAGTCAACAATCGCAAATCTGAAATCTCTATAAGAAAAAATATCAAATATGCGATTTTCTAAAATAAGTCAATTTCTGTGTTATACTATCCCTGTAAAGCACTTGAAGCAAATCTTAAGTCGCAAAAGTGGTTTATAGATGGGAATTGGTACAGTATATGTTTAATTCTGAGCATGCTGTAAATAGCTGGACTAAAAGTGAAACTTGGTATCCTAGATAAAATGAGGTAAACGATGGAAAAGCAAAGTCAGTTGCAAATGTTGATTCATTCCCTGTACAATAATAAAGAAATTAGCTTGACGGAAGAATTTAGGAAGCAATTGCTGGAAACAGCGAAACAGTTTTCTAGTAGCAGTGAAGATTTGCTAGCTACACGTCTTTCTTTTGCCGTTTCTAAAGAATTATTGGGCTTTAAAGGTGAACCACCGACAGAGTTGTTGGATTTAGCAAAAATTGTCCAAAAGAAAGAAGCCAAATACAAGCAGGGAATAGTGTGGTCTGGTATTTTTAAAATATGATTCATTATAGGATACGTTATTAACATCGCATAATGGGTGAATCTAAAATGAAAAAGAATATAAGCAAGCTTGGATCTCAATGCCAGACCAAGTCTCGCTTTTGATACTATGGAATAAAATGGAGTCTGTCTGATTATAATCAGCAGACTTTTTTCTCTTTCCTGAATGTGTTATAATAGTCCATGCTGTGGCTGGAACTGATTCAGCCCATTTATTAAGATAATATGAGGAGAAAGATGAAAGAAAAAGGATTTTGGGAGGGGGCGCAGGCAGCCATGCCAACGGCCCTTGGTTATGTTAGTATCGGGCTTGCCTGTGGGATTATTGGTGCGCCCTATGTGACACCTGTTGAGATGGGCTTGATGAGCCTCTTTGTTTATGCTGGGAGTGCCCAGTTTGCCATGCTGGCCCTGATTGCGGTTCAAGCTCCTGTGGCAGCTATTGCTATGACGGTCTTTTTGATCAATTTGCGTCTCTTTTTGTTGAGCTTGCATGCGTCAACCTATTTCCGTCATACCAGCCTCTGGCAAAATATCGGTATGTCTAGTCTCTTGACGGATGAGACTTATGGCGTTTTGATGGGCGAGTTAGCCCATACAGACAAGGTCAATCCTATGTGGATGCACGGAAACAATCTCAACAGCTATGTGGCTTGGTTTGTGGGAACAGTTGTCGGAACGGCTCTGGGTGGCCTGCTACCAAATCCAGAAATCTTTGGATTAGATTTTGCCTTGGTTGGGATGTTCATCGGGATTTTTGCTTCGCAATTCCAGATTATGCAAAGACGGATTCCTGTCCGCAATCTGCTCATTAACCTAGCAGTTGTTGCGGTGTCCTTCTTTTTACTCTTAACAGTGGTGTCTCAGTCACTAGCTGTTCTGTTTGCGACGCTACTTGGTTGTACAATGGGGGTGGTTTTAGATGGTCAGTAAGTATCTTTTATTAGCAGTTATTTTCTCTGGCTTGGTGACTTGGATTCCCCGTATGATTCCCTTCATCTTGGTCAAGTATAAGGGCTTGCCTGCAATCGTTGAGCGTTTTTTGAAATTCTTGCCTGTTTCTATTATCTTTGCCTTGATTCTTTCAAGCGTAGTGACAGGCAAGGTTGGGAGTCTTCCTCAAATCAAATGGCTGGACTTCTTAGCAGTCTTTCCAACGGCTTGGGTAGCCTTTCGCTACCGCAATCTAGTTGGAACAGTTCTCTTTGGAGTGGTCTTAACTGCAGTCTTGCGTTTGGTCTTTTAATACTCTTCGAAAATCAAATTCAAACCACGTCAGCGTCGCCTTACCGTATATATGTTACTGACTTCGTCAGTTCTATCTACAACCTCAAAGCAGTGCTTTGAGCAAC
>NZ_JUPG01000101.1 GCF_001074825.1 Streptococcus pseudopneumoniae | reverse complement strand
ACTTGCTGATGTGCTTGCGCTCGTTGAAGCCGATGTGCTTGCTGACGTACTTGCGCTTGTTGACGCTGACGTGCTTGCTGATGTGCTTGCGCTTGTTGACGCTGACGTGCTTGCTGATGTGCTTGCGCTCGTTGAAGCTGATGTGCTTGCTGACGTACTTGCGCTTGTTGAAGCCGATGTGCTTGCTGACGTACTTGCGCTTGTTGACGCTGACGTGCTTGCTGATGTACTTGCGCTTGTTGAAGCTGACGTGCTTGCTGACGTACTTGCGCTCGTTGATGCTGATGTACTTGCTGATGTGCTTGCGCTCGTTGAAGCCGATGTGCTTGCTGACGTACTTGCG
>NZ_JUPG01000100.1 GCF_001074825.1 Streptococcus pseudopneumoniae | reverse complement strand
AGAAGGAAAAGTCCCAGGAACAGGTAAGATTACAGAACCAGGTAGACCAACGGAAGAAGTTCCAAATGTAACCACACCAGCTCATAAGACGCCAACACTAGATGTAGAACGTGATCCTAAGACAGGTGACGTTACAGTAACACCGAAGAGACCAGGAGGAGGAACATATCCACCAGGAACTAAGGTAGAAATCCCAGGTGAAAATGGTCCAATCACAGTTGAAATCGGTCAAGATGGTAAAGGTAAAGTACCAAATGACAACCTTCCTAAGAAAGATGTCCCAGGAACAGGTAAGATTACAGAACCAGGTAAACCAACAGAAGAAGTTCCTAATGTAACAACACCAGGTAAATTTACACCAGAAACACCAGTAACAGAAAAACCAGGTGAGATTGGAATTACTCAACAACCAAATGGAAATGCGATTGTAACACCTAAGAAACCAGATGGGTCAACATACCCACCAGGAACTAAGGTAGAAATCCCAGGTGAAAATGGAACAACAATCACAGTAACAATTGGTGATAACGGTTCAGGTGAAGTACCAAATGAC
>NZ_JUPG01000099.1 GCF_001074825.1 Streptococcus pseudopneumoniae | reverse complement strand
TGCGTTTGGAGTACCTTCAATTGCTTCTAATTTTTCTGCTAATTTTTTCGCTACTTCTGCTTTCGCTGCTGCAACAATTTTATCTCTATTGTTCAAAGATTTATATTTTTCAATAAGTGACTTAGCAGATTCTTTATAATTACTTGTGGTACTTATTTCTGAACTAAGTAAAGTCTTAATCTCAGTCAATTTTGTGTCATAAGCACCCTTAGTTTCCGGAGTAGACCACTTAGTATCTTCTGATTTTTGTTCTATTAATTTATTATATATTCTCTGTAGTAAATCCTTCGCAACATTCTTTGTATCTTGTTCGATTGAAAAGCCTGTTCCTGTAACAGGTAACGCATAATGTCTCAATGGAGACTGGTATCCCATACCCATTCTTTCTGTATCTGTCACTTTAATTCGAACTGTATACTCAGTAACTCCTACTGGTAAATCTATATCTGAACTTGTAAACGTTCCAGCTTGACCATTTGACTTATAAGCGTCTTCCGCCATTTTCGCCTCTACTTCAGCTCTATTTAAATTATGGTCATTAAAATTACTTCTTATATACTGTTTTCCTGTTCCATCCTTAGCTGGTGTTACTATACCTTTTTTATTTTTTTCAGTTTCACTTGGTTGTGGCGCAAAAGTATATGTATAAGCAGTTACTTCACTACCATTCTGACGATAAACTACTTCAACTAAATATTTTGCTTTGGTACCATTTAAATCTCCAGTATATCCTGTTTTAAAGGAAACTTTTACCTTAGACCCCGTTGCTGGTGAATGAGCCTTGAAAGTTTTCTCGATCCCACTAAAACTCTTAATCCCAAAAGAATCACTTCCTCCTAAACCTGTTCGCTGATAAGCTTTTCCATTAAAGGTTTCTTCTTTTTCACTAGCAATAGTTCTAACTTTCCCTAGGAATAACATATACTCTTTTGTTCTATCGAAAGCTTGTTCCCTTACATAAGTATCGTATGATTTTTCTTTATCAGTATATACTGTATTTACAGTTTCAATTGGAAAAACACCGCTTTCCGTTTTTCTTGCGATAGCAAATTTCCCCGCAGTGCCATCTGGTTGATTGATCGCTTTCCAACCCCCAAATTCATTAATTTCTTTTACTTCCCCTCTTGCAACCTCTTTTTTATCTCCAAGTTCATCCATATTCTGAATTTTTTTATTATTCTGAATAGCTTCAGGTAATGATTCCAACTTATTTGAAAGGGTTTTTACATCGGCACCTTCTGCTGGATTATCAAATACTTGATTTGCTGATGGATCATCTGTCGTGCTAGGGGTTGTATCTGTACGGAATGGATTATTTGTATCTAATACTTTTCCATTACGTTCATCTTTAGAACCTGAGTTTGCAATCGAGTTAGATTCTGAAGATTTCTCAGTATTTGTTGCTTTTTTACCTACAGTAGCTTTTCCATTTGTAGTGTCTACCGCTGGTGCTTCTTTTTTCTCTTCTGGTTTTGTTTGTAATTTTGTTGTTGCTACAACTAAGTTTGCATGTGCTTGTGATAATTCAGCTTGTATTTTCGCATTATTTAAAGTTGTTCTTGCTTCTTCTAAGACAGTTCTAAGATTATTAACGCTTTCTTCTGTCTTAGTAGCGTATGTGCCTTGAGCAAGCTTGCCATCAATTTTTTTGATTAAATCTGTCAATTCCTTCTTATCTAGAGTCTCCACCTTCTGAGGTGCTGATTCTGGAGAAGGACTATTTTCAACTGTTGAAGGTTGAGTATTTGTCTCTACTGTTGCAGCAGGACTAGTGGCTACTGTGTTCCCTTCGTAGGTCCCATTCTGGGCATTCTGATCTTTAGGTTGCTGTGCTTGAGTCTCCCCATTAGTTGAAGGCACCCCTTGCTCTGCAGCAGATACTGCTCCATTTCCTAAAAACATGAACAAGGCAGCTACTGCGACACTAGCTGCACCAAAGCTGACCTTACGAATAGAAAAACGTAATTGCTTTTCACGATTGTGTTTACCTTTATGAAACATTTAATTTCCTCCAAAATAAATAGTTTATCATATTATATGATACTCTTTTACTATAAAAATTCAATAGAACATTTTTCATATTTTTTAATCTATTATAATTTTTATGCGTATATATATATATATATAT
>NZ_JUPG01000098.1 GCF_001074825.1 Streptococcus pseudopneumoniae | reverse complement strand
GAATGAGTTTTCTTCTCCAGCATATACATAAACTTCTTTAGTATCTTTATTAGAGTAAGGAATTTCTACTGTTGGAGCCACTGCTGTTGTTTCTTTTGTTACAAATTCTGACAATGGTTTTTTATCTTGAGAACCATCTTTATATGTTACAACAAGATTTCCTTTGTCATCTTTTGTTACTGATTGGATCTTAGCATCTTTATCAGCTACAGCTTTACCTTTTTTATCTGCCAAGTTAGCGTCATCATTGTTTTTAGAGTACTCAAGTTGAAGTTTCTCTTTGATTTTAGCCAGGTCAGCATCTGTTACGTTAGCTGGATCTGCTACAGTAACTTTTTCAGTTGGTGTTGCAATATC
>NZ_JUPG01000097.1 GCF_001074825.1 Streptococcus pseudopneumoniae | reverse complement strand
GGAGGACAGGAAAATGTTTAGTCAACTACGTATGCGTGAAGAACAAGCCTTGTTAGCACAGGATTATGCCTTGGAACAAGCTGAGGAGAAAGGTTTAGAGCGTGGGAAAGTTGAAGGAAGGGAAGAAGGAAAACTTTTTGCCTTCCTAGATATGGTTCGCCAACATGTTTTAACTTCCGAATTTGCTAGTGAGCAATTAGGCATGACTGTCTCTGAGTTTGAGGCGTTGTTGTAAGACTAGCACTAATGGTCAAGAACACCATCTAGACAAAATGGCATTCTTGGAACTAAAAAATACAGAGAAACCAGCAAAGACGAGGTTCGCAAACCGTGGTTGGAGTTTTTTGGGAATAAGCTCTTTACCGAGCGAGCTATCAATCAAGCAGACCAACTGCTAGACTAAAGGGATGCTCTGAGGAGGAGTTTTTGTAAATCAATAAATCAATGACAGATTTTTCCGCGATAGATGGAAGAATCTGTTTTTTTAGTTTACTAGATGTTGGCTCAAAAAAGTAAGATAGCTTACCTTTTACTCATGTTTTTTTGATTTATTTGAAGTATAATCTGATTAAATTCCTATTTTTCCCTATCATTGTCCCTGTTTTTTCTGGAGTTTTGGGGCTATAATAGTCCTATCAAATCAAAGAATGGAGGAAGGCAATGGATAATATAATCTTTTTTATCAGTGTTTTTCTTGCTGGAATTCTTTCCTTCTTTTCTCCTTGTATCTTACCCTTGTTACCGGTTTATGCAGGGGTCTTGTTGGATGACAAAGATGGTTCTCAGGTTTCTAGTGGAAAATATTCAATCTCAGTTGTTAGTCTATTACGAACTCTGGCCTTTATAGCAGGAATTTCCTTTATCTTTATTTTGCTGGGTTATGGAGCTGGTTTTTTAGGCAATTTGCTGTATACTTCTTGGTTTCAGTATGTGACGGGTGCGGTAATCATTCTCTTGGGCTTGCACCAGATGGAAGTCTTACATTTGCAGGGACTCTACAAGGAAAGAAGGCTACAATTAAAGAGACAGGGGCAAAAGGGCAAGGGCTATAGTCAGGCATTTTTACTGGGGTTGACCTTTAGTTTTGCTTGGACGCCTTGTGTGGGGCCGGTTCTTGGCTCTGTTTTGGCCTTGGCGGCTTCAGGTGGATCAGGTGCTTGGCAGGGAGCTGGTCTCATGTTGATTTACACGCTGGGTTTGGCGCTACCATTTTTGGCTCTAGCTCTAGCCTCCAGCTATGTTTTGAAACATTTTCGAAAACTCCATCCTTACCTCGGAACCCTCAAAAAAGTGGGTGGTTTCCTCATTATCGTGATGGGAACTTTGGTGCTTTTGGGAAATGCTTCCATTTTGACTACATTATTTGAATAGAGAGGAAAAAGAAATGAAAAAATGGCAAACATGTCTCCTTGGAGTAGGCTCAATCTGTTGCTTGGCAGCCTGTTCGGCTAAAAACATGTCAGACGAGTCTACTATGAAGGAGCAAACAAAAACAGAGCAAGTCAGTGCGCAAACTGCGACTAAAGGTCAGGCAGTCGCTGATTTCGAACTGACAGGAGTAGATGGCAAGACCTATCGCTTGTCTGATTACAAGGGCAAGAAAGTCTATCTCAAATTCTGGGCTTCTTGGTGTTCCATCTGTTTGGCTAGCCTTCCAGATACGGACGAAATCGCTAAAGAAGCTGGTGATGACTATGTAGTTTTGACAGTGGTCTCTCCTGGCCACAAGGGGGAACAAGCGGAAACGGATTTTAAGAACTGGTACAAGGGCTTGGATTATAAAAATTTCCCAGTTCTAATTGATCCATCAGGTAAACTTTTGGAAAGTTATGGTGTCCGTTCTTACCCAACTCAAGCCTTTATAGACAAGGAAGGCAAGCTGGTCAAAACGCAACCAGGTTTTATGGATAAGGATATGATTTTAAAAGAATTGAAAGAAATGGGGTAGCGAAAGGCCATGAATGATAAAGTAAAACTTTTTGTCTTGGCAGGGATTTTTTTCCTAGCCATAACCGGTTTCTATTTTCTATTGATGCGAAATGCAGGGCAGACAGATAGCTCGCAAATTGAGAAAGCATCAGTTAGCCAAGGAGGAAAAACAGTGAAAAAAACAGAAGTGAGTAAAGACGCAGACTTGCATGAAATTTATCTAGCTGGGGGATGTTTCTGGGGAGTGGAGGAATATTTCTCACGCGTGCCTGGAGTGACAGATGCCGTTTCAGGCTATGCGAATGGTAGAGGGGAAACAACTAAGTACGAATTGATTAACCAAACAGGTCATGCAGAGACTGTCCATGTTACTTATGATGCCAAACAAATTTCCCTCAAGGAAATCCTGCTTCATTACTTCCGCATTATCAATCCAACCAGCAAAAATAAACAAGGAAATGATGTGGGAACCCAGTACCGTACCGGTGTTTATTACACAGATGACAAGGATTTGGAAGTGATCAACCAAGTCTTTGATGAGGTGGCTAAGAAATACGACCAACCTTTGGCAGTTGAGAAGGAGAACTTGAAGAATTTTGTGGTGGCTGAGGATTATCACCAAGACTACCTCAAGAAAAATCCAAATGGCTACTGTCATATCAATGTCAATCAGGCTGCTTATCCCGTCATCGATGCCAGCAAATATCCTAAGCCAAGTGATGAGGAATTGAAAAAGACCTTGTCACCTGAGGAGTATGCAGTCACCCAGAAAAATCAAACAGAACGCGCTTTTTCAAACCGCTACTGGGATAAATTTGAATCCGGTATCTATGTGGATGTAGCAACTGGCGAACCCCTCTTTTCATCAAAGGACAAGTTTGAGTCTGGTTGCGGTTGGCCTAGTTTTACCCAACCCATCAGTCCAGATGTTGCCACCTACAAAGAAGACAAGTCTTACAATATGACGCGCATGGAAGTGAGAAGCCGAGTTGGAGATTCTCACCTTGGCCATGTCTTTACGGACGGCCCACAGGACAAGGGTGGCTTGCGCTACTGTATCAATAGTCTTTCCATCCGCTTTATTCCTAAAGACCAAATGGAAGAAAAAGGATATGCTTATTTACTAGATTATGTCGATTAATACTCTTCGAAAATCAAATTAAAACCACGTCAGCGTCGCCTTACCGTGGGTAGAGTTGAGACTGGGCAAAAACTCAATTTGAGGAGAAAATAAAGCAAATTTTCTAATTTTAAAGCCTTTTTGCCCAGTATCTCTATCTACAACCTCAAAGCAGTGCTTTGAGCAAACTGCGGCTAACTTCCTAGTTTTCTTTTTGATTTTCATTGAGTATAAGAGGGCTTTCCTAAGCAGTTAGAGGAGAATTTTGCTATACTGATACTAGTAAGTGACAAAGGAGCAGACCATGACCTACACAATCTTAATCGTAGAAGATGAATATCTGGTAAGACAAGGTTTGACCAAGTTAGTCAATGTAGCAGCCTACGATATGGAAATCATCGGTCAGGCTGAAAATGGAAGGCAGGCTTGGGACTTGATTCAAAAGCAGGTACCAGATATCATTTTAACCGATATTAACATGCCTCAGCTGAATGGTATCCAGTTAGCAAGTTTGGTCCGAGAAACCTATCCTCAGGTTCACCTAGTTTTTTTGACAGGATACGATGATTTTGATTATGCCTTGTCTGCTGTCAAACTCGGTGTGGATGACTACTTGCTAAAGCCTTTTTCTCGTCAGGACATTGAGGAGATGTTGGGGAAAATCAAGCAAAAACTAGACAAGGAAGAAAAGGAAGAGCAGTTACAAGATTTATTGACCGATAAGTTTGAAGGAAATATGGCTCAGAAAATCCAGTCCCATCTGGCTGATAGCCAGTTTAGTTTGAAGTCTTTGGCCAGTGACTTGGGTTTTAGTCCGACTTATCTGAGCTCCTTGATTAAGAAAGAGTTGGGCTTGCCTTTTCAGGATTATCTGGTGCGAGAACGTGTCAAACAAGCCAAACTCTTACTCTTGACTACAGATTTAAAGATTTATGAGATAGCGGAAAAGGTTGGTTTTGAAGATATGAACTATTTTACCCAACGCTTTAAGCAGATTGCAGGTGTGACACCTCGTCAGTTTAAGAAGGGAGAAGGTCGATGAAACGTTCTTCTCTCCTAGTCAGAATGGTTATTTCCATCTTTCTGGTCTTTCTCATTCTCCTAGCTGTGGTGGGGACTTTCTACTATCAATCTAGTTCCTCGGCCATTGAGGCTAGCATTGAGGGCAATAGCCAAACGACAATTAGCCAAACTAGCCACTTTATCCAGTCTTATATCAAAAAATTAGAAACCACCTCGACAAGTTTGACCCAGCAGGCAGATGTTCTAACCTATGCTGAGAATCCCAGTCAAGACAAGGTCAAGGGAATTCGAGATTTATTTTTGACTATCTTGAAGGCAGACAAGGACTTGAAAGCTGTTGTATTGGTCACCAAATCAGGTCAGGTCATTTCTACAGATGACAGTGTGCAGATGAAAACCTCCTCAGATATGATGTCTGAGGACTGGTACCAAAAGGCCATTCATCAGGGGGCTAAGCCAGTTTTGACTCCAGCTCGTAAATCGGACAGTCAATGGGTCATTTCTGTCACTCAGGAACTTCTTGATTCAAAGGGGGCCAATCTGGGCGTGCTTCGCTTGGATATTTCCTACGAAACTCTGGAAGACTATCTCAACCAACTCCAGTTGGGGCAGCAGGGCTTTGCCTTTATCATCAATGAAAACCATGAATTTGTCTACCATCCTCAACACACAGTTTATAGTTCATCTAGCGAAATGGAGGCTATGAAACCCTATATTGAGACGGGACAAGGTTATACTCCAGGCCACCAATCCTACGTCAGTCAGGAACAGATTGCTGGAACTGATTGGACGGTTATAGGAGTGTCTTCGCTGGAAAAGTTAGACCAGGTTCGGAGTCAACTCTTGTGGACCTTGCTTGGGGCTAGTGTCACATCTCTTCTTGCCTGTCTTTGCTTGGTGTGGTTCAGTCTCAAGCGTTGGATTGCTCCTTTGAAGGATTTGAGAGAAACTATGCTGAAAATTGCTTCTGGTGCTCAAAATCTTCGTGCCAAGGAAGTTGGTGCCTATGAACTGAGAGAAGTGACTCGCCAATTTAATGCCATGTTGGATCAGATTGATCAGCTGATGGCAGATGTGCGCAGGCAGGAAGAAACGACCCGTCAGTATGAACTTCAAGCCTTGTCGAGCCAGATTAACCCCCATTTCCTCTATAACACCTTGGACACCATCATCTGGATGGCTGAATTTCAGGATAGTCAGCGAGTGGTGCAGGTGACAAAGTCTTTGGCAACCTATTTCCGCTTGGCACTTAATCAAGGCAAGGATTTGATTTGCCTGTCTGATGAAATCAATCATGTCCGCCAGTATCTCTTTATCCAGAAACAGCGTTATGGAGATAAACTGGAATACGAGATTGAGGAAAATCCTGCCTTTTATAATCTAGTCTTGCCTAAGCTGGTCCTACAACCCCTTGTAGAAAATGCTCTTTACCATGGCATTAAGGAAAAGGAAAGTCAGGGCCATATTAAACTTTCTGTCCAGAAACAGGATTCAGGATTGGTCATCCGTATTGAGGATGATGGAGTCGGCTTCCAAGATGCTGGCGATAGTAGTCAAAGTCAACTCAAACGTGGGGGAGTCGGTCTTCAAAATGTTGACCAACGGCTCAAACTTCATTTTGGAGAACATTACCAGATGAAGATTGATTCTACACCCGACAAAGGAACGACGGTTGAAATATACATAAATAGAATAGAAACTAGCTAACTCCCGGTCAATTCTGGGAGTTTTATGCGTAATTGAGAAAGCTTTCTAGTTTGTCTATCTTGCTAAAAACAAGAAAAAACGATATGATAGATAATGACAAAAGAGGTATCAAGTATGAAGGAAAAAGATATTCAGAGAGAAACAAGCCAGATTGTAAAAGATGTATTAGAAAAGGCCAATTTGAAGCAAGGATCTATCTTTGTTTTGGGCCTTTCTTCTAGTGAAGTGATAGGTGGTCAGATTGGCAAGGAATCCAGTCAAGAAATTGGCGAAATCATTGTGAAGACCATCCTAGATATCTTAGAGAAAAAAGGAATTCATCTAGTTGTTCAAGGCTGTGAACATGTCAATCGGGCTCTCGTTGTTGAACGTCAGGTTGCAGAGCAGTTTGGCCTGGAAATCGTTAGTGTCCTTCCGACTCTTCATGCAGGAGGTTCGGGTCAGTTGGCAGCCTTCAAGTTTATGAAGGATCCAGTTGAGGTTGAATTTATCAAGGCTCATGCTGGATTGGATATCGGAGACACTGCAATTGGCATGCATGTTAAGCATGTTCAGGTTCCGATTCGCCCTCTTTTGAGAGAGATTGGCCATGCCCACGTAACGGCGTTGGCTAGTCGTCCAAAATTAATCGGAGGTGCGCGTGCGCACTATCCGCAAGATTCTATTAGAAAGTCGTGAAAATGAGAAAAACAAAACAGCAACTAGAAAAAATCACAAAATATTCGATTCGTAAGCTAACTGTTGGGGTAGGTCCTGTAGCCATCGGGGCCTTCCTTTTTGGTGCTAGTCCCCTTTCAGTAGATAAGGTTCAGGCCAATGAAGTTGGTGGTGCTCATAGCGTTCATTACCGTTATTTGGCAGAGCAGGAATTGACTGAGTCTGAAAAAGCCCTGATTCACCATGAAGTTCCTACAGAATTTCAAGATGATGATATTCTATATGTAGTTTATCGCAAGAAGGCAACTAATAGTCAACAACTTCCATACACAGGAAGTAAGGAACTTGCTTTAGCAGGTCTTGGCTTGGCGACGGCTTCTCTAGCAGTCTTTTTGGTGTCCAAAAAAGGTCGCAAAGAAGTCCTAGGTGTTCTCTTGATTGGTTCTTTAGGAGCTAGCACCTTTGTACCTTATGGGACATTTGCGTTTGAAAATAAAGAATTGCTTTCTTATAACCAAACTATTTCGGCCTCTACCCATGAAGGTTTGGCTGAAGGGATTATCCACATTGATGGCTATGAATACATTGGATACTTCAAGGAAGCAGAACTCCATCCATCAAAAGCAGTTTCAGCTGAACAGCCTCAGTTGCCAGTAGAGAAGCAAAGTTCAAAAGAAATCGAAAAAAACGAAGACGTTCAAGAAAGACCTGCTGTCATTCCAGAAACTGTCATCGAAAAACCTGTAGTAGAGAATCCAGTTGCTCCTGCAGTTGAAGAAAAACCAGTTTCTGAGAAGCCTCAGTCTAGACAGGAAGAGAGCTTGGTGGAGATTCCTTTTGAAACGATCACAAGCCCAGATGCTAATTTAGCAGAAGGACAGACTCGTATCGTCACAGCTGGAGTCAATGGTCAGCGTCGCCTTGTAACCAAAGTTTCGATGGTCAATGGTCAAGAAGTTAGAGAAGTCATTGAAGACCAAGTAGTCCAAAATCCTGTATCGCAAGTCATTGCAGTCGGAACTAAGAAAGAGGTACAACCTGCCCCAACTCCAGTACCGCAACCTGAACCAAGCCACCAAGTAGCTAAAGGAACTCAAGAGGTAGGTAAGGAAGGTCAATCCTTAACACAACCTGAACTACCAGAGGCTACAGTAGAGTCTAAAGGAACTCAAGAGGTAGGTAAGGAAGGTCAATCCTTAACACAACCTGAACTACCAGAGACTACAGTAGAGTCTAAAGGAACTCAAGAGGTAGGTAAGGAAGGTCAATCCTTAACGCAACCCGAATTGCCAGAGGCTACAGTAGAG
>NZ_JUPG01000096.1 GCF_001074825.1 Streptococcus pseudopneumoniae | reverse complement strand
GCAAAATCTTACAAATCTAAAAGAAAGAATGCTAAAATAGATAATGATAAATTGTGTTTTAATGCCGTAAACAATGACGAAAAAAAGTGTACAAATAAAGAAAACAACGCATGTTGAGGCGGTAAGTTTGCTAGTCAAGGAGTAAAACGACGAAGATTAGCATTTACTTCCGCCCATGCGATAGCTGTCCGTGATTGACAAGTGCTAGCACGCAGACAGAACGGAGATAGCGAACCGCTGAGTGTGTCGCTCTGCTCGTAAAAGCTTAGAAACCTTTGAACGAAAGGGATAATGAAAGCCTTGATTGCAAGGCTTTTTGCTTTATGGTGGGTAAGTATCAGAGTGAGAAAATTTTTGGAATGAGTAGAAGTGATAGCTAGAAATTATCAGTTTCTATTTCCATTTACCCTGTGGGTACGTGTTTGTTTCCATTGACAAGGAGTTTGTGGGAATAGAAATGTACCCACCTTGTTTGAATCAAGTGAAGTGTAGTTGAAGGAAATCTGTTGAAAGCAATACTTCATTTTACCGAATAAGTAATAATTTAGGCAACTTCAAATCGATTAAAAAAAACTATTTTAAAGGTTAAGAGTAGACAAAAATTGTCCACTCTTTTTTGCAAACTCAATTTATCAATAAATGAAATGAGGGAATGTAAAATGAAATATTTTGAGGTTGAGTTAGAAAATCCTGATGAATTTTTAAAACTACAAACAGAAGATTTTGTGAAAGCTAATCGCTTGCTACTAAGGAAGATAATCCAGAGCGTTACAGTCTATGAAGAAAACTTCGTCATATCCTTTAAATCTGGCATCGAATTGGAAGTATGAGTCTCATTCCATAACTTTTATATTGAACATATCATCTTTTTGTGTTATACTATAAATTGATATAAACAAAGATGTAGGAGGAACCGAAACTATGACAGCCTCAATGCGTTTAAGATAAGCTGGCAATAAAAAAAGCAGAATCTATACCCGATGATAGGCTTTTTTGTTGTGCTTATTTATACGATATTGAGCATTCATTAGTTACGGTGAGGATATTGGTTATTTAACTATACCTTTATTTAACTATGTCTTTAATATGAATGTTTCCAAATTGTATGTATGCAGACCAAAAGCCACATTGTGGGGTTTGGCCTGCATTTTTTATTGCCTAGAATGCTATTCAAAATAGAAATTCAAGCAAAATAATATGCAGGAGATAATATAAATGGAAAAATACAACAATTGGAAACGAAAATTTTATGCAATATGGGCAGGGCAAGCAGTATCATTAATCACTAGTGCCATCCTGCAAATGGCGATTATTTTTTACCTTACAGAAAAAACAGGATCTGCGATGGTCTTGTCTATGGCTTCATTAGTAGGTTTTTTACCCTATGCGATTTTGGGACCTGCCATTGGTGTGCTAGTGGATCGTCATGATAGGAAGAAGATAATGATTGGTGCCGATTTAATTATCGCAGCAGCTGGTGCAGTGCTTGCTATTGTTGCATTCTGTATGGAGCTACCTGTCTGGATGATTATGATAGTATTGTTTATCCGTAGCATTGGAACAGCTTTTCATACCCCAGCACTCAATGCGGTTACACCACTTTTAGTACCAGAAGAACAGCTAACGAAATGCGCAGGCTATAGTCAGTCTTTGCAGTCTATAAGCTATATTGTTAGTCCGGCAGTTGCAGCACTCTTATACTCCGTTTGGGATTTAAATGCTATTATTGCCATCGACGTATTGGGTGCTGTGATTGCATCTATTACGGTAGCAATTGTACGTATACCTAAGCTGGGTAATCAAGTGCAAAGTTTAGAACCAAATTTCATAAGGGAGATGAAAGAAGGAGTTGTGGTTCTGAGACAAAACAAAGGATTGTTTGCCTTATTACTCTTAGGAACACTATATACTTTTGTTTATATGCCAATCAATGCACTATTTCCTTTAATAAGCATGGAACACTTTAATGGAACGCCTGTGCATATTTCTATTACGGAAATTTCCTTTGCATTTGGGATGCTAGCAGGAGGCTTATTATTAGGAAGATTAGGGGGCTTCGAAAAGCATGTATTACTAATAACAAGTTCATTTTTTATAATGGGGACCAGTTTAGCCGTTTCGGGAATACTTCCTCCAAATGGATTTGTAATATTCGTAGTTTGCTGTGCAATAATGGGGCTTTCGGTGCCATTTTATAGCGGTGTGCAAACAGCTCTTTTTCAGGAGAAAATTAAGCCTGAATATTTAGGACGTGTATTTTCTTTGATCGGAAGTATCATGTCACTTGCTATGCCAATTGGGTTAATTCTTTCTGGATTCTTTGCTGATAAAATCGGTGTAAATCATTGGTTTTTACTATCAGGTATTTTAATTATTGGCATTGCTATAGTTTGCCAAATGATAACTGAGGTTAGAAAATTAGATTTAAAATAAACAATATTGGAGGAATATTTATGTATCTTATTTTCATGTAACTCTTCCTGCTAAAATCGCAGGGTTTTCCCTGCATACAAGCAAATGAAAGCATGCGATTATAGACAGGAGGAAATGTTATGGAATTAATATTAAAAGCAAAAGACATTCGTGTGGAATTCAAAGGACGCGATGTTTTAGATATAAATGAATTAGAAGTATATGATTATGACCGTATTGGTTTAGTAGGAGCAAATGGTGCTGGAAAAAGCACTTTACTCAGGGTACTTTTAGGAGAATTAACTCCCCCAGGATGTAAAATGAATCGTCTGGGTGAACTTGCCTATATTCCCCAGTTGGACGAAGTAACTCTGCAGGAGGAAAAAGATTTTGCACTTGTAGGCAAGCTAGGTGTTGAGCAATTAAATATACAGACTATGAGCGGTGGTGAAGAAACAAGGCTTAAAATAGCACAGGCCTTATCGGCACAGGTTCATGGTATTTTAGCGGATGAACCTACGAGCCATTTAGACCGTGAAGGAATTGATTTTCTAATAGGACAGCTAAAATATTTTACAGGTGCACTGTTAGTTATTAGCCATGACCGCTATTTTCTTGATGAAATAGTAGATAAAATATGGGAACTGAAAGATGGCAAAATCACTGAGTATTGGGGAAACTATTCTGATTATCTTCGTCAGAAAGAGGAAGAACGTAAGAGCCAAGCTGCAGAATACGAACAATTTATTGCGGAACGTGCCCGATTGGAAAGGGCTGCGGAGGAAAAGCGAAAACAGGCTCGTAAAATAGAACAGAAGGCAAAAGGTTCTTCAAAGAAAAAAAGTACTGAAGACGGAGGGCGTTTAGCTCATCAAAAATCAATAGGAAGTAAGGAAAAAAAGATGTATAATGCTGCTAAAACCCTAGAGCACAGGATTGCGGCCTTAGGAAAAGTAGAAGCTCCGGAAGGCATTCGCAGAATTCGTTTCAGGCAAAGTAAAGCATTGGAGCTCCATAATCCATACCCTATAGTCGGTGCAGAAATTAATAAAGTATTTGGGGATAAGGCTCTGTTTGAAAATGCATCTTTTCAAATTCCGTTAGGAGCAAAAGTGGCGTTAACTGGTGGTAATGGAATCGGAAAAACAACTTTAATCCAAATGATCTTAAACCATGAAGAAGGAATTTCTATTTCGCCTAAGGCAAAAATAGGTTACTTTGCACAGAATGGTTACAAGTACAACAGTAATCAGAATGTTATGGAGTTTATGCAGAAGGATTGTGACTACAATATATCAGAAATTCGTTCAGTGCTAGCATCTATGGGGTTCAAACAGAACGATATTGGAAAAAGTTTATCTGTTTTAAGCGGTGGAGAAATTATAAAATTGTTGCTTGCTAAAATGCTCATGGGTAGATATAACATCCTAATAATGGATGAACCCAGTAACTTCCTTGACATACCAAGTTTAGAGGCTTTGGAAATACTAATGAAGGAGTACACCGGAACTATCGTGTTTATCACCCACGATAAACGATTACTCGAAAATGTAGCAGATGTAGTTTATGAAATTAGAGATAAGAAAATAAATCTGAAACATTAAATTTAAGGTAGTCGCTGGTCAGTATAGTCTGTTCTGGTTGGCGACTCCATTGTTAAAGAGTATAAAGACTTTAGATTTTATGAATATTAAAAATAGGAACAGTCAATTGAACTGCTCCTATTTTTCTGCTAAATATATTGTAGTTTTCTTATATGTATAATGATAGATTAGCGGATTCTCATCTACGGTACTTACTTCAAATATGAAGAAGTGATCGCGGTTATCTCTGGACTTTTCCTTATTGAGGACAAAGTAATTCTTACGTGAAGTCGCCATTGTTTTTAGGATATCATCAGTTAGGAAGGTCAATGGAATATTCATGTTAGAGTAGCGGTAGAAGTCACGTTCAAAATCTTGGTAGCTCTCGCTATAATAGTCCATTTGTAGGTGATTACGCTGAAACTCAAGCTGATTCATAGAGCACCTCCTCGACAAGTTCAATACTAATAATGTCTTTTAATTTCAAATTGATGTGACCTGTTGTAGTTTTTATCAAAATGAAATCTTTGGTCAGACTTGGTATTGTTCCAGTGTAGGAAACACGCTTGTTTTTTTCAATCACTTGAATGCGTGTGCGTAGCTGCCCGGCGTATACTTGACTGAGGAGTAATAATTTCTTCTCTAGTGATAAGTCAGACATGTACGTTACTTTGTTTGTATCATCAGAGAGTGCTGATGCATGTTCAGATAGGAAAAAGCCCATCCATTTTTGCATCTTTGTATCCTGGTACTCTCTTGCTGATT
Source organism: Streptococcus pseudopneumoniae (assembly GCF_001074825.1). Lineage (GTDB taxonomy): Bacteria > Bacillota > Bacilli > Lactobacillales > Streptococcaceae > Streptococcus > Streptococcus pseudopneumoniae_C. Next base: position 785 of record NZ_JUPG01000096.1, on the reverse strand, counting down.
GAAATGGTAAATATGAACGGTCAATCATATCAAATCCTTTCTATGCAGAGGCAAGGGTATTTTTATCAAATTGAATCGTAAAACCTTGAATTCCCCCACCTGTGTAACATTCTTTAAAGCGATTGATTACCTCAGTATAGATTATCACAGATGAGCTTGTTGGCTTAATGCTAAATGTAAATTCCAATGGTAATCGGTTTTCAGATTTAGCATGTACTAGTCGTATCGATATTTCAGTTGTTTTGAGTTTTCTCTGACGAAGTTTTGAAGTTGCTGTTTCAACGATTCCATGTAAAAATCTTTCAAGCATTTCAATATCATTACATCCTTTGCTACGGATTTCTGAAAATTGTACTGTATTTTTTTCTTGTTTCATTTTAATCCCTCCAATCCACCCGCGGAATGACCACCGATAAGTTTACTGCGTTCAATATTTCTGGAACCTTCAGTTAGGACGGTTCCTTTTTGTATGGCTAAAAAACCAAACTGTTCTCTGACAACATCAATAGCTGTCTGAAGTCTATTATCTTTTTCAATTTGTTCTACATCATCAAAGAGTGATAGTAGAGTATAGCTTTCATCTACGAAGCCACTATAAGATACACCAATTTGTCTCACTGCACCAGAGGTGTATTTTTTCGGAATAATACAAGTACATGACTCACCATTGTTTTGGGGAGATTTGCGGGTTCAATTTTATTCTGAGCATTTATAGATTTTTTGGTTCTGTTGCAAAGTTTTAAATCTACTATCAAATAAGGTAGAATAATAGAAAAAGATAGCAG
>NZ_JUPG01000095.1 GCF_001074825.1 Streptococcus pseudopneumoniae | reverse complement strand
TAGTTATAAAGGAGTTGAAATTATCGAGGGTCACTTAATGCCAGACCATGTACATATGTTAGTCAGTATTCCACCGAGTATAAGTGTTTCAAGTTTCATGGGGCATTTAAAAGGTAAAAGTGCACTCATGATGTATGACAAACACGCCAACCTAAAGTATAAGTTTGGGAATCGGCATTTCTGGGCGAAAGGTTATGATGTGAGTATGGTGGGACTCAATGAAGATACAATTAAGAAATATATCCGAGAGTAAAGAAATTATCCAGTGGATGATTTCTTCACGAGTATGAAAATTTGAGAACGAGTAAAGCGTGATATAGCACTAGATAAATTAAGTGTAAAAGAGTATGAGGATCCCTTTAGGGATAGTGGTAAGTAATCCTAAAGCCTCTTTGAGAGGCAAGTGACTAGTCAAGAGCAATGAGGCTTGAACAACGTGAAAGAGGCTGGGACAAAAAGATTTTGATTTTAAGAATTCTTTATTATAAATTTTTAAAATCGATAGATTAGACAAAAAAGCGAACAAGACAGAATTCTGAGTGTCAGATAACTCGTTTTGTTCGCTTTTTATATTTAATGTTCGACTTTTGTCCTAGCCTCTTTTTGCATGGTTACGATAGTCTTGGTAAAATAGAATTGCTTAATAAACCATTTAGAAAGGTTATCCTATGCATATTCACTATAACACAAATCAAACAACTTTACCACTAGAAATCAGTTCTTTCTTGCCACAAGACCATCTTGTCTTTACTATTGAAAAAGTGGTAAAGACCTTGGAGGATTGTCATTTCCACGCCTTCTATCATGCCTTTGGTCGCCCGTCTTATCCCTCAAAAATGCTTGTATCTACTCTTCTATTTGCCTATTCACAAGGGATTTTCTCTGGTCGAAAAATTGAAAAAATGATGATTGAAAATCTCGCTATGCAATACCTAACAGGACAGTTGGTTGTTAGCTATCGCACCATCAATCGTTTTCGAGTCGCTGAAGGGATGGAAGAACTCATTCGTGATCTTTTCATCGACCTCAATCTTCGTTTAAAAATGGAAGAGTTAGTGACTTTAGATTGTCTGTTTATTGACGGGACTAAGATTGAAGCCAATGCCAACAAGTATAGTTTCGTGTGGAAGAAAGCGACAGAGAAATTCTCCGCCAAACTTCAAGAACAGATACAAGTCTATTTTCAAGAAGAAATCACTCCACTTATCCATCAAGCTATCGAACTGGATACACAAGAGCCTATCTCCTCAGAGCAGTTGATTGAATTCGCTCAAATCCTTGAAGAAGAATTAGAAAAACTGAACCAGGACATTGAGGAGACACCCGTTAAAGGGAAAGATGAACGTAAAACCCAACGTCGTAAACTCAAGAAAGTCTTGCGTAAAGTCAAGGATGATTTTTCAGTACGTGCTGAAAAATATGAGAGTTATCAGGAGACATTTGAAGGGCGTAACAGTTTTTCCAAAACCGATCCAGATGCCACTTTTATGCGCATGAAGGAAGACCATATGAAAAATGGCCAACTCAAGGCTGCTTATAATCTTCAAATCGCTACTGAAAACCAATTTGTTCTTCACTATGATGTCTTCTCAAATCCGACAGATACTAAGACTCTTCTGCCATTACTTGAAACCTATCCGCATGAATTGAAGACAGTTGTCGCAGATGCTGGATATGGAAGTGAAGAGAACCTCCTTCGTTTAGATGAAAAGTAGGTAAACCATCTGATTAAATATGCCATGTTTGATAAGGAACAGAAGAGAGGGTATAAACAGTCGGCTAGAAACTTAGCGAATTGGTTCTATAATGACAAGGAGGATAGCTACACACATCCTGACGGCTGGTGCTATCATTTTCACCATACCAAACATCAGAAGACACAGACGGACTTTCAACAGGAAATCAAGGTTTACTACGCTGATGAACCTGAATCAGCCCCTCAAAAGGGACTGTATATGAACGAACGCTATCAGCACTTAAAAACTAAAGAATGCCAGACGCTTTTATCTCCCGAAGGTAGACAGATTTTCGCTCAACGAAAGATTGATGTGGAACCTGTCTTTGGGCAGATAAAGGCTTGTGTGGGTTACAAGAGATGTAACCTGAGGGGCAAGCGTCAAGTGAGAATTGACATGGGATTGGTACTTATGGCCAATAACCTCCTAAAATACAATAAGAGAACGACTCAAAATTAAAAAGCTAGAGTTCCACAATTGGAAATCTCTAGCTTTTTTGTGGTCGAGAACTATTTTGTCCCAGGCTCTGGTAATTTGGGCTTATCGCCCTGGTTCAAACCACCCGTTTGACGGGTGGTCATGATTTTGAAGCGAGTTTTTATCCAGACGCTAGACAAGTCTATCCTTGACGAATAAGGCTTTTTTACATTCTTAGTGTATTTCTTTTTTTAATTTCTGTCAAGCAACTATTTATTCTTAATTGGAAAAGAAAAAGCCAACAATCGAGAATCGCTGATTTTTTTCTGTAAACCTAATTATGTGAGCCAAGGGGAAACCTTGTTTCTGTATAACGATAATATCATTATTACTTCAAAAAGTCAATGCAGTCAAGTAATCACTTTGAAGTTTCAAAGCTTAATTTTAAGTTTTCTTTAAGGAAAGTATATTATTCTGAAGAACTATAAAATTTCACAGCTATTTATTAGTAATGACTACAGAATTTCTGGTCATTACTAGAAATGGGCTAGTTTCTTTGAATAATAGAACTGCTTAACCCTCCTATTCTAGAACGGGAGGTCCGGTATTTCTTTCATGATAGGACTAGATTGTGGTATAATAGAGAGGATAAGTTTTTTAGTAAGACAAAGGAGAAAATAGATGATTTATGCAGGAATTCTTGCCGGTGGAACTGGCACACGCATGGGAATCAGTAACTTGCCAAAACAATTTTTAGAGCTAGGTGATCGACCTATTTTGATTCATACAATTGAAAAATTTGTCTTGGAACCAAGTATTGAAAAAATTGTAGTTGGGGTTCATGGAGACTGGGTTTCTCATGCAGAGGATCTTGTAGATAAATATCTTCCTCTTCATAAGGACCGTATCATCATTACAAAGGGTGGTGCTGACCGCAATACAAGTATTGAGAAAATCATTGAAGCCATTGATGCTTATCGTCCGCTTACTCCAGAGGACATCGTTGTTACCCACGATTCTGTTCGTCCATTTATTACGCTTCGCATGATTCAGGACAATATCAAACTTTGTCAAGATCATGACGCAGTGGACACAGTGGTAGAAGCGGTTGATACTATCGTTGAAAGTACCAATGGTCAATTCATTACAGATATTCCAAATCGTGCTCACCTTTATCAAGGGCAAACGCCTCAAACATTCCGTTGCAAGGACTTCATGGACCTTTACGGTTCTCTCTCTGCTGAAGAGAAAGAAATCTTGACAGATGCATGTAAAATCTTTGTCATTAAAGGAAAAGATGTGGCCTTGGCCAAGGGTGAATACTCAAATCTGAAGATTACAACAGTAACAGATTTGAAGATTGCAAAAAGTATGATTGAGAAAGACTAGTAAAATGATTAATCAAATTTATCAACTAACTAAGCCTAAGTTTATCAATGTCAAATATCAGGAAGAGGCTATTGACCAAGAAAATCATATTCTCATCCGTCCTAATTATATGGCGGTCTGTCATGCGGATCAGCGTTACTACCAAGGGAAACGTGATCCCAAGATTTTGAATAAAAAACTTCCAATGGCAATGATTCACGAGTCATGTGGAACCGTTATTTCTGACCCGACCGGAACCTATGAGGTTGGGCAAAAAGTTGTCATGATTCCCAATCAGCCTCCTATGCAGAGTGATGAAGAATTCTATGAAAACTACATGACAGGGACCCATTTCTTGTCTAGTGGCTTTGATGGCTTTATGAGAGAGTTTGTTTCTCTCCCTAAAGATCGTGTGGTAGCTTATGATGCTATTGAAGACACGGTTGCAGCGATTACAGAGTTTGTCAGTGTCGGCATGCACGCTATGAATCGTCTATTGACCCTTGCTCATAGCAAGCGGAACCGAATCGCCGTTATCGGAGATGGAAGTTTAGCTTTTGTGGTTGCCAATATTATCAACTATACTTTGCCAGAAGCAGAGATTGTGGTTATTGGTCGTCATTGGGAAAAATTGGAACTTTTCTCATTTGCCAAAGAATGCTATATTACTGACAATATTCCTGAAGATTTGGCCTTTGACCATGCTTTTGAGTGTTGTGGTGGTGATGGTACTGGACCAGCTATTAATGACTTGATTCGCTACATTCGTCCTCAGGGAACGATTCTTATGATGGGAGTTAGCGAATATAAAGTCAATCTCAATACTCGCGATGCCTTAGAAAAGGGCTTGCTCTTGGTTGGGTCCTCTCGTTCTGGTCGCATCGATTTTGAAAATGCCATCCAAATGATGGAAGTCAAGAAATTTGCCAATCGTCTTAAAAATATCCTTTATCTAGAAGAACCTGTAAGAGAAATTAAAGATATTCACCGTGTCTTTGCGACTGACTTAAACACAGCTTTTAAAACCGTGTTTAAGTGGGAAGTATAAGAACTGGAGGTTAATTGTGGAGAAAATCATTAAAGAAAAAATTTCTTCCCTACTTGGTGAAGAAGAGGAAGTCCTCAGTGTTGAACAACTGGGGGGAATGACCAATCAAAACTATTTGGTCAAAACAACAAATAAGCAATACATCGTTAAATTCTTTGGTAAAGGGACAGAAAAGCTGATCAATCGTCGAGATGAAAAGTACAATCTTGAACTACTAAAGGATTTAGACTTAGATGTAAAAAATTATCTTTTTGATATTGAAGCTGGTATTAAAGTAAATGAGTATATCGAATCTGCGATTACGCTTGATTCAACATCAATCAAGACCAAATTTGATAAAATTGCTCCCATATTACAAACTATCCATGCTTCTGGCAAGGAATTAAGAGGAGAATTTGCTCCTTTTGAAGAAATCAAAAAATACGAATCCTTAATTGAGGAAAAAATCCCTTATGCCAACTACGAAGCTGTTCGAGAAGAAGTCTTCTCTTTAGAGAAAAGACTGGCTGACTTAGGTGTTGACAGAAAATCTTGTCATATCGATTTGGTGCCTGAAAACTTTATCGAGTCACCACAAGGACGACTTTATCTGATTGACTGGGAATATTCATCAATGAATGATCCAATGTGGGATTTGGCTGCCCTCTTTTTAGAGTCTGAATTCACTCGTCAAGAGGAGGAAGACTTCTTGTCTCACTATGAGAGTGAGCAAACGCCTGTCTCTCGTGAAAAGATTGCCATTTATAAAATTTTACAAGATGCTATTTGGAGTCTATGGACAGTCTACAAAGAAGAGCAAGGTGCAGATTTTGGTGACTATGGTGTGAGTCGTTACCAAAGAGCTGTTAAAGGTTTGTCATATTATGGAGGTTAAGATGAAAAATAAAAATGGAGTTTCCTTTGGTCTACTCTCAGGTGCTTTCTGGGGTTTAGGTCTAACGATTAGTGCTTATATCTTTTCGATTTTTACAGATTTGTCACCCTTTGTGGTGGCTGCTGCTCACGATTTCTTGAGTATCTTTATCTTACTAGCTTTTCTTTTAGTAAAAGAAGGAAAAGTTCGTCTCTCAATTTTCTTAAATATTCGCAATGTGAGTGTTATCATCGGAGCCTTGCTAGCAGGTCCAATCGGTATGCAGGCTAACCTTTATGCGGTTAAGTATATCGGAAGTTCCTTAGCGTCATCTGTATCGGCTATCTACCCTGCAATTTCTGTTTTATTGGCTTTCTTCTTTTTGAAGCATAAGATTTCGAAAAATACTGTGTTTGGGATTGTCCTGATTATTGGAGGGATTATTGCTCAGACCTATAAGGTAGAACAGGTTAATTCTTTCTACATTGGGATTCTCTGTGCTTTAGTTTGTGCTATTGCATGGGGAAGTGAGAGTGTTCTTAGCTCTTTTGCCATGGAAAGTGAACTGAGTGAAATCGAAGCCCTCTTAATCCGTCAAGTGACTTCATTCTTGTCCTATCTTGTGATTGTGCTCTTCTCTCATCAGTCATTTGCAGAAGTGGCCAATGGACAATTGCTAGGTCTCATGCTTGTCTTTGCAGCCTTTGATATGATTTCCTATTTGGCTTATTATATCGCTATCAATCGCTTGCAACCAGCCAAGGCTACAGGCTTGAACGTGAGCTATGTAGTTTGGACTGTCTTGTTCGCAGTTGTTTTCTTGGGTGCACCGCTAGATATGCTGACCATTATTACGTCACTTGTCGTCATTGCTGGAGTTTATATTATTATTAAAGAATAAAGGAGATTCGTGTGAAAGCCATTATCTTAGCAGCGGGTTTAGGAACTCGCTTGCGTCCTATGACTGAAAATACCCCTAAAGCTTTGGTTCAGGTTAATCAAAAACCCTTGATTGAATACCAAATTGAGTTTCTCAAAGAAAAAGGGATCGATGACATCATCATCATCGTTGGTTATCTTAAAGAACAATTCGATTACTTGAAAGAAAAATACGGTGTCCGCCTCGTTTTCAATGATAAATACGCTGACTACAATAACTTTTACTCTCTCTATCTTGTAAAAGAAGAATTGGCTAACAGCTATGTTATTGATGCTGATAATTATCTCTTTAAAAATATGTTCCGCAATGATTTGACACGTTCGACTTATTTTAGTGTTTATCGTGAAGATTGTACCAACGAATGGTTCTTGGTCTATGGAGATGACTACAAGGTTCAAGACATTACTGTTGATAGCAAGGCAGGTCGCATCCTTAGTGGTGTATCTTTCTGGGATGCTCCAACAGCAGAAAAGATTGTCAGCTTTATCGATAAGGCCTATGCAAGTGGTGAATTTGTTGATCTCTACTGGGACAATATGGTTAAGGATAATATCAAAGAGCTAGATGTCTATGTTGAAGAATTAGAAGGCAATAGCATCTATGAAATTGATAGTGTTCAAGATTATCATAAATTAGAAGAAATTCTTAAAAACGAAAATTAAAAATTCCAACATCTGGCTAAAATAGTCGGATGTTTTTTTGATTTTTTTACGAATAAATAGATGAGTAGAAAAAGAAATGGAGATATTTATGAAAATCACAAACTATGAAATCTATAAGTTAAAAAAATCAGGTTTGACCAATCAACAGATTTTGAATGTCCTAGAATACGGTGAAAATGTCGATCAGGAACTTTTATTGGGTGACATTGCAGAAATTTCAGGTTGCCGAAATCCAGCTGTTTTTATGGAACGTTATTTTCAGATAGACGATGCGCATTTGGAGAAGGAGTTTCAAAAATTTCCATCTTTTTCTATTTTAGATGACTGTTACCCTTGGGATCTAAGTGAAATATACGATGCACCTGTACTTTTATTTTACAAGGGAAATCTTGACATCTTAAAATTTCCAAAGGTAGCAGTTGTGGGTAGTCGTGCTTGTAGTAAACAGGGAGCGAAGTCAGTTGAAAAAGTCATTCAAGGTTTGGAAAATGAACTGGTTATCGTCAGTGGATTAGCCAAGGGGATTGACACAGCAGCGCATATGGCTGCTCTTCAGAATGGCGGAAAAACCATTGCAGTGATTGGAACAGGACTGGATGTGTTTTATCCTAAAGCCAATAAACGTTTGCAAGACTACATCGGCAATGATCATCTGGTTCTTAGTGAATATGGACCTGGCGAACAACCTCTGAAATTTCATTTTCCTGCCCGTAATCGCATCATTGCTGGACTTTGTCGTGGTGTGATTGTAGCAGAGGCTAAGATGCGCTCAGGTAGTCTCATTACCTGTGAGCGAGCAATGGAAGAAGGTCGCGATGTTTTTGCTATTCCTGGAAGTATTTTAGATGGATTATCAGACGGTTGCCATCATTTGATTCAAGAAGGAGCAAAATTGGTCACCAGTGGGCAGGATGTTCTTGCGGAATTTGAATTTTAATACTCTTCGAAAATCTCTTTAAACCACGTCAGCATCCATCTGCAACCTCAAAACAGTGTTTTGAGCAACCTGCGGCTAGCTTCCTAGTTTTTTTCATTGAGTATAAGAAGAAAGTCCGCTTACTAGACAAACTTTTCTTCTATATATAGGAGCTAAGTCTTGACAGTTATGGCAAAATGGTTTACACTTTATAAAGTTTATTACTTTGAAAAGGTGTGATACTGTGGCTACGGCAACAAAAAAGAAAAAATCAACAGTTAAAAAAAATCTAGTCATCGTGGAGTCGCCTGCTAAGGCGAAAACGATTGAAAAATATCTAGGCAGAAATTACAAGGTTTTAGCCAGTGTCGGCCATATCCGTGATTTGAAGAAATCCAGTATGTCAGTCGATATTGAAAATAATTATGAACCGCAATATATCAATATCCGAGGAAAAGGCCCTCTTATCAATGACTTGAAAAAAGAAGCTAAAAAAGCTAATAAAGTCTTTCTGGCGAGTGACCCGGACCGTGAAGGAGAAGCGATTTCTTGGCATTTGGCCCATATTCTCAATTTAGATGAAAATGATGCCAACCGTGTGGTCTTCAATGAAATTACCAAGGATGCGGTCAAAAATGCTTTTAAAGAACCACGCAAGATTGATATGGACTTGGTTGATGCCCAACAGGCTCGTCGGGTCTTGGACCGCTTGGTAGGCTATTCGATTTCGCCTATTTTGTGGAAGAAGGTCAAGAAGGGCTTATCAGCAGGTCGCGTACAGTCTATTGCCCTTAAACTTATCATTGACCGTGAGAATGAAATCAATGCTTTCCAGCCAGAGGAATACTGGACAATTGATAGCGTCTTTAAAAAGGGAACCAAGCAATTCCAGGCTTCCTTCTATGGACTAGATGGCAAAAAGCTGAAACTGACTAGCAATGACGAGGTTAAGGAAGTCTTGTCTCGTCTGACTAGTAAAGACTTTTCAGTGGATCAGGTAGATAAGAAAGAGCGCAAACGCAATGCTCCTTTACCTTATACTACTTCATCTATGCAGATGGATGCTGCCAATAAAATCAATTTTCGTACTCGAAAGACCATGATGGTCGCTCAACAGCTTTATGAAGGGATCAATATTGGTTCTGGTGTGCAAGGTTTGATTACCTATATGCGTACAGACTCAACTCGTATCAGTCCTGTAGCGCAAAATGAAGCAGCAAGTTTCATTACGGACCGTTTTGGTAGCAAGTATTCTAAGCATGGTAGCAAGGTCAAAAATGCTTCTGGAGCTCAGGATGCCCACGAGGCAATTCGTCCGTCTAGCGTCTTCAATACACCGGAAAGCATCGCTAAGTATCTGGACAAGGATCAGCTTAAGCTTTATACCCTTATCTGGAATCGTTTTGTGGCGAGCCAGATGACAGCTGCAGTCTTTGATACCATGGCTGTTAAATTGTCTCAAAATGGGGTCCAATTTGCTGCCAATGGTAGTCAGGTTAAGTTTGATGGTTATCTTGCCATTTATAATGATTCTGACAAGAATAAGATGTTACCGGACATGTCTGTTGGAGATGTGGTCAAACAGGTCAATAGCAAGCCAGAGCAACATTTCACCCAACCGCCTGCTCGCTATTCTGAAGCGACACTGATTAAGACCTTGGAGGAAAATGGGGTTGGACGTCCGTCAACCTACGCCCCAACCATTGAAACCATTCAGAAACGTTATTATGTTCGCCTTGCAGCCAAACGCTTTGAACCGACAGAGTTGGGAGAAATTGTTAACAAGCTCATCGTTGAATATTTTCCAGATATCGTAAACGTGACCTTCACAGCTGAAATGGAAGGCAAACTGGATGATGTCGAGGTTGGGAAAGAGCAGTGGCAACGTGTTATTGATGCCTTTTATAAACCATTCTCTAAAGAAGTGGCCAAGGCTGAAGAAGAAATGGAGAAAATCCAAATCAAGGATGAACCAGCTGGATTTGACTGTGAAGTGTGTGGCAGTCCAATGGTCATTAAACTTGGTCGTTTTGGCAAGTTCTACGCTTGTAGCAATTTCCCAGATTGCCGTCATACCCAAGCAATCGTGAAAGAAATCGGTGTTGAGTGTCCAAGTTGTCATCAGGGACAAATCATTGAACGTAAAACCAAACGTAACCGACTTTTCTATGGTTGCAATCGCTATCCAGACTGTGAATTTACTTCATGGGACAAGCCTGTTGGTCGTGACTGTCCAAAATGTGGCAATTTCCTCATGGAGAAAAAAGTTCGTGGTGGTGGCAAGCAGGTTGTATGTAGTAATGGCGACTACGAAGAAGAAAAGATTAAATAATTTTAGAGTCCTGAAAGTGAATTTCAGGCTCTTTTTGATTAGAACTTGACAAAATTCATCATTGTATGCGAAACTAGAAGAAGATTATTTTAATTAGGAGTAGTTATGCGTATTATTTATCTAATTATTGGTTTTTTATCACTAGCCTTGGCTATTGTTGGGGTTGTTTTACCTTTGTTGCCCACAACACCTTTCCTTTTGTTGTCTATTGCTTGTTTCTCTAGAAGTTCCAAGCGTTTCGAAGACTGGCTTTACCATACCAAGCTCTATCAAGCATATGTGGCTGATTTTCGTGAGACCAAGTCTATTGCGCGTGAACGAAAGAAAAAAATCATCGTATCTATCTACATCTTGATGGGAATTTCCATTTACTTTGCACCTCTTTTACCAGTCAAAATCGGTCTGGGAGCTTTGACCATCTTTATCACTTATTATCTCTTTAAGGTTATTCCAGACAAAGAATAAAAAATAGTAACTATTTCCCTTGATAAAAATGAAAGCATATTCACAATAATATGATATAATAAACTCAAAGTAATACTCAAGGAGAATCAAATGATTTACGAATTTTGTGCTGAAAATGTGACCTTACTTGAAAAAGCGATGCAGGCTGGAGCTCGTCGAATAGAACTCTGTGATAATCTTGCAGTTGGTGGGACAACACCCAGCTATGGAGTGACTAAGGCAGCGGTTGAACTGGCAGTTAACTACGATACAACCATCATGACCATGATTCGTCCACGTGGTGGCGACTTTGTCTATAATGATATGGAAATTACAATCATGCTAGAAGACATTCGGTTGACTGCTCAGGCTGGAAGTCAAGGAGTTGTATTTGGTGCCTTAACTGCTGAGAAGAAGTTGGATAAGCCTAATCTGGAGAAATTGATAGCTGCATCAAAAGGAATGGAAATTGTCTTTCACATGGCCTTTGATGAATTGAGTGACGAAGACCAGTTGGAGGCAATTGACTGGCTCAGTCAAGTTGGTGTCACCCGTATTCTGACTCGCGCTGGTGTATCTGGCGACTCTCTAGACAAACGTTTTGATCACTATCACAGAATTTTAGAACATGCTAAAGATAAAATTGAAATTCTACCAGGTGGGGGGATTGACCTTGACAACCGTCAGACCTTTATTGACCAGCTGGGTGTGACACAATTGCATGGAACCAAGGTTGTCTTTTAAAAAATAGAAAGGAACTGCTAGCTTTGGGTAGCAGTTTTCACTTATGTTTGAAATTTTTAAATCTTACCAGTTTAATCAAGAAAAGGCTCGTGCCTATGGTTTTGTAGAAAATGGGGAAGTCTGGACTTATAGTTGCCAGATTTTGCAGGGGGACTTTTTCATGACAGTCTCTATCACTGCTGATAATGTGAGTTTTCAGGTCTTTGACCAGGAAACGGGTGATCTCTATCCTCAAGTCCATATGAAAAGTATGAGAGGAAGTTTTGTTGCAAGTGTCCGTGAGGCTTGTTTGGAGATTCTGTACCAGATACGGAAGGCTTGTTTTGATGTACAGGATTTTATATTTCCTCAGACTAAGCGTATCATGGTTCAGATTCAGGAAAAGTATGGAAATCAGTTGGAGTATCTGTGGGAGAAATCACCTGATACGGCAGTGTTAAGGCATGAAGGTAATAAAAAATGGTATGCCGTCTTGATGAAAATCTTTTGGGATAAGCTGGAAAAGGGCAGAGAAGGACAGGTGGAAGCAGTCAATCTCAAGCATGACCAAGTAGCTGACTTACTTTCAAAAAAGGGAATTTATCCAGCCTTTCATATGAACAAACGTTACTGGATTAGTGTGGCGCTTGATGATACTTTATCAGATGAAGAAGTACTGGAATTGATGGAAAAAAGTTGGAACTTAACCTCTAAAAAATGAAACATTTCAATGATTTTCAAGAACTTTCAATTAGCTAAATATTCTATACTGAAGAAATTTTCAGAAAATATTGGATTTTTTCTTGACAAGTGTTTTTACCTATGCTAAAATACTAAACAAGATATCAAACGAAGGAGAAAGTCAAACATGAAAACAGCTAAGTTTAATCAATTTGCTTTGTTGTTGAGGTACTCGGGCTAGTGCAAAATGCATTAGTCCTGTTTGGCTTACCAAGCGGGAGTTAATCAACATCTCGCTTGGACTTCTAAGCGAGATGTTTTTTTAAAAACCACATTTGGAAAAGGGGAAATCTTATGAGAACAGTTGAATTTCTAGATACTAGCCTTCGGGATGGGGAACAGACACCAGGTGTTAACTTTTCAATTAAAGAAAAAATTGCCATAGCAAGACAGCTGGAGAAATGGGGTATTTCAGCCATTGAAGCTGGTTTTCCGGCGGCTAGTCCAGACTCATTTACGGCAGTGCAGGAGATTGCTAAGGTCTTGAAGAAAACAGCGGTGACTGGTTTGGCACGTTCGGTCAAGTCTGATATCGATGCTTGTTATGAGGCCCTAAAGGATGCCAAGTATCCACAGGTTCACGTTTTTATTGCTACTAGTCCGATTCACCGCAAGTATAAGCTTAATAAGAGTAAGGAAGAGATTTTGGAAGCTATCAAGGAGCATGTTTCTTATGCCCGTTCTAAGTTTGAAGTGGTTGAATTCTCTCCTGAGGATGCGACCCGAACAGAGTTGGATTTCCTCTTGCAAGTTGTTCAAACTGCGGTAGATGCGGGGGCGTCTTATATCAATATCCCTGACACGGTTGGATTCACCACTCCAGAAGAGTACGGTGCTATCTTCAAACACCTGATTGAGAATGTTAAGACAGATCGTCAGATTGTCTATTCACCTCACTGCCACGATGACCTTGGAATGGCAGTTGCCAATAGCCTTGCTGCTGTCAAGAACGGAGCAGGACGTGTCGAAGGAACTATCAACGGTATTGGGGAGCGAGCAGGAAATGCAGCTTTGGAAGAAATTGCAGTGGCTCTCAATATTCGACAAGATTACTACCAAGCAGAGACCAGTATTGTTTTAAATGAAACCATCAATACTTCTGAAATGGTTTCTCGCTTCTCTGGTATTCCAGTTCCTAAAAACAAGGCCGTCGTTGGTGGCAATGCCTTCTCTCACGAATCTGGTATTCACCAAGATGGAGTCCTTAAAAATCCTCTCACTTATGAGATCATCACACCTGAATTGGTTGGTGTTAAGAGTAATAGCCTTCCGCTTGGTAAATTGTCTGGTCGCCATGCCTTTGTTGAGAAACTAAGAGAACTGGCCCTAGATTTTACAGAAGAGGATATCAAGCCACTCTTTGCTAAGTTCAAGGTACTGGCCGATAAGAAACAAGAAATCACAGATGCAGATATTCGAGCGTTGGTCGCTGGAACCATGGTTGAAAACCCAGAAGGCTTCCACTTTGATGATTTACAACTTCAAACTCATGCAGACAATAACATTGAAGCACTCGTTAGCCTAGCCAATATGGATGGTGAGAAAGTTGAATTTAATGCGACAGGTCAAGGTTCAGTTGAGGCAATCTTCAACGCTATCGATAAGTTCTTTAACCAATCTGTCCGCTTGGTGTCCTATACTATTGACGCTGTGACAGATGGAATTGATGCCCAGGCTCGGGTCTTGGTCACTGTTGAAAACAGAGATACAGAAACCATCTTTAACGCAGCAGGTCTTGATTTCGATGTGCTGAAGGCTTCGGCTATTGCCTACATCAATGCTAATACCTTTGTTCAAAAAGAGAATGCTGGTGAGATGGGACGCAGCGTTTCTTACCGCGATATGCCTAGTGTGTAGAGGAGAATGCTATGACAAAGAAAATAGTAGCTCTAGCAGGGGACGGAATCGGTCCAGAAATCATGGAGGCTGGTTTAGAGGTTCTGGAGGCCCTAGCTGAAAAAACAGGTTTTGACTATGAGATTGATAGACGACCTTTTGGAGGTGCAGGTATCGATGCTGCAGGGCATCCTTTACCTGATGAAACTCTCAATGCAAGTAGGGAAGCAGATGCGATCCTCTTAGCGGCTATCGGTAGTCCTCAGTATGATGGAGCAGCGGTTCGCCCTGAACAAGGCCTGCTGGCTCTCCGTAAGGAACTCAATCTCTATGCCAATATTCGCCCTGTAAAAATCTTTGATAGTCTCAAGCATTTGTCACCACTCAAACCGGAACGAATTGCTGGTGTAGATTTTGTAGTTGTGCGTGAGTTGACAGGCGGGATTTACTTTGGAGATCATATCCTTGAAGAGCGAAAAGCGCGTGATATCAACGACTATAGCTATGAGGAAGTGGAGCGGATTATTCGCAAGGCCTTTGAAATTGCAAGAAATCGCAGAAAAATCGTGACCAGCATCGATAAGCAAAATGTTTTAGCGACCTCGAAACTCTGGCGGAAAGTAGCTGAGGAAGTCGCGCAGGATTTTCCAGATGTAACCTTGGAGCACCAGCTAGTCGACTCAGCTGCCATGCTCATGATTACCAATCCTGCTAAGTTTGATGTCATCGTGACGGAAAATCTTTTCGGAGATATTCTATCTGATGAATCAAGCGTTCTATCTGGCACACTTGGGGTTATGCCATCAGCCAGTCATTCTGAAAAGGGTCCAAGCCTTTATGAACCTATTCATGGTTCGGCACCTGATATTGCAGGTCAAGGAATTGCCAATCCTATTTCTATGATTTTATCAGTTGCCATGATGTTGAGAGACAGTTTTGGACGTTATGAGGATGCGGAACGTATCGAGCGTGCTGTTGAAGCAAGTTTGGCAGCTGGTGTTTTAACAAGAGATATTGGTGGACAGGCTTCTACCAAGGAAATGACGGAAGCTATTATTGCAAGGTTATGAAGTTAGACGAAAAAATTACTCTAGTCCTTTTGATTTGGAATGTCATGGTTTTCTTGATTTATGGTATTGACAAATCTAAGGCAAGGAGAAGAGCTTGGCGTATCCCAGAGAAAATCTTACTCATTTTAGCTTTTACTTGTGGCGGTTTTGGTGCCTGGTTGGCAGGAATCACTTTTCACCATAAGACTAGAAAATGGTATTTTAAAACGGTTTGGTTTCTCGGGATGGTGACCACACTAGTAGCCTTATATTTTATTTGGAGGTAATGGATGGCAGGAAAATCGATTTTTGATAAATTATGGGACCGCCATGTCATCACAGGAGAAGAGGGGCAACCTCAACTCATGTATGTGGACCAGCACTATATTCATGAAGTGACCAGTCCCCAAGCTTTTCAAGGATTACGAGATGCAGGCCGCAGATTGAGACGACCAGACTTGACATTTGGGACCTTTGACCACAATGTCCCGACAGTCAATATTTACGATATTCGAGATGTGATTTCTAAGGCACAAATTGATAAGCTTGCTGAAAATGTTGAGGAGTTTGGGATTGAACATGCAGCCCACGGTTCTGAAAAGCAGGGGATCGTTCACATGGTGGGTCCAGAGACAGGACGGACGCAACCAGGAAAATTCATCGTCTGTGGAGACAGCCATACGGCAACCCACGGAGCATTCGGAGCAATCGCCTTTGGAATTGGGACCAGTGAGGTTGAGCATGTCTTTGCTACCCAGACCCTCTGGCAGGTCAAACCCAAGAAAATGCTGGTGGAATTCACTGGTGTTCCTCAAAAAGGAGTTTATTCTAAGGATTATATTCTCGCCTTGATTGCCAAGTACGGCGTTGCCTGTGGTGTTGGCCATGTGGTGGAATATCGTGGACAGGCGATTGATGCACTGAGCATGGAAGAGCGAATGACCATCTGCAACATGTCCATCGAGTTTGGATCTAAGATGGGAATCATGAATCCAGATCAGACTACCTATGACTATCTCAAAGGACGCGAGTGTGTTCCAGAGGACTTCGAAGAGGCTGTGGCGGATTGGAAAACAATTGTCAGTGATGATGATGCCGTTTACGATAAGGTTATCCAGATGGATGTTTCAGACTTGGCTCCTATGGTGACCTGGGGAACCAATCCTGCTATGGGTGTTGACTTTGACAGTAGATTCCCAGAAATTAAGGATATGAATGATGAGAGAGCCTACAATTACATGAATTTGGAACCTGGTCAAAAGCCAGCAGATATTGAATTAGGCTATATCTTTATCGGGTCTTGTACCAATGCTCGTCTCAGCGACTTACAGCTAGCTGCACGATTTGTCAAAGGTAAGAAAATTGCTCCTAACTTAACGGCTATTGTGGTTCCAGGCTCTCGTCCTGTTAAACGAGCTGCGGAGAAGTTGGGCTTGGATAAAGTTTTCCTAGATGCTGGCTTTGAATGGAGAGACCCAGGTTGCTCTATGTGCCTTGGAATGAATCCAGACAAGGTTCCTGATGGCGTGCATTGCGCCTCAACCAGCAACCGTAACTTTGAAGACAGACAAGGCTTTGGTGCTAAGACTCATCTTTGCAGTCCAGCCATGGCAGCTGCGGCAGCTATCGCAGGGCGATTCGTAGATGTTCGGCAAATGCCAGAAGCCCAGTAAGGAGAGGATATGGAGAAATTTACAGTTTATACGGGAACGACCGTTCCTCTTATGAATGATAATATCGACACCGACCAAATCCTACCCAAGCAGTTTCTCAAGTTAATTGATAAAAAAGGATTTGGTAAGTACCTTATGTATGCTTGGCGTTATCTAGATGATCTCTATACTGAGGATCCAGACTTTGTCTTTAACCGACCTGAATATCGCAAAGCCAGTATTCTCATTTCAGGGGATAACTTCGGCGCAGGGTCTTCGAGGGAACATGCAGCTTGGGCCTTAGCAGACTATGGTTTTAAGGTCGTGATTGCAGGATCTTTCGGTGACATTCATTACAATAATGAACTTAATAATGGCATGTTGCCCATTGTTCAGCCCAGAGAGGTTCGAGAGAAACTAGCCAACTTGAAACCAACTGATCAGGTAACTGTGGACTTGGAACAACAAAAAATCATCTCACCAGTTGGAGAATTCACTTTCGAAATCGATAGCGAATGGAAACACAAGCTCTTAAATGGTTTGGATGATATCGGTATTACTTTGCAGTATGAAGATTTGATTGCTACCTATGAAAAACACCGACCAGCCTACTGGCAGGATTAGAAGAAAATTAGAAAAGGAAATAGAATTATGACAAAACACATTCAATGGAACGGAACACTTTCACAAGAAGGCTATGACATTTTAAAAGGTGAGGGCGGTTGTATCGTTTGCCCTACCAAAGTTGGTTACATCATCATGACTAGTGACAAGGCAGGACTTGAGCGTAAGTTCGCAGCCAAAGAACGCAATCGTAACAAACCAGGTGTTGTTCTCTGCGGTAGCATGGATGAGCTTCGTGCTTTAGCACAACTCAACCCAGAAATTGAAGCCTTCTACCAAAAACATTGGAACGAAGATATTCTTCTTGGTTGTATCCTTCCTTGGAAACCAGAAGCCTTTGAAAAACTAAAAGCTTATGGGGATGGCCGTGAAGAACTCATGACTGACGTGCGTGGTACTAGCTGTTTTGTTATCAAATTTGGGAAAGCGGGTGAACAATTGGCTGCCAAACTTTGGGAAGAAGGCAAGATGGTTTATGCCTCATCTGCAAACCCATCTGGAAAAGGAAATCGTGGTAAGGTAGAAGGTATCGGAGAACGTATCGAAGGAGCAGTAGATCTTGTCATTGAAGCAGATGATTATGTGGCATCTATCCAACCTGACAAAACGATTGAAACACGCTATGAGCAAGGTGTGATGGTGTCTATGGTCGATAAAGACGGCAAACTCATCCCAGAACAAGGGGGAGCACGTTCAACTTCACCAGCTCCAGTTGTAATCCGCAAAGGGCTTGACATTGATAAGATTATGATGCACCTGTCAGACACCTTTAACTCATGGGACTATCGTCAGGGCGAGTATTATTAGGATAGAGAAGAAGTGTGGAGAAAATAATCTCTCCACTTTTTTGTCTTTGATATAAGTAAAAACCGAACAATATATTTTAAATTATAAAATTATTTGACAAAAACTGTACTTTAGTTTATAATAAATTAAGGAAACGTCGGAAAAGGCGTAGTGATGCGAGAGCATAGGTAGGTCATTACAAAAGAAACGAGACATCGATATGTTAAATGAATTTCCAATTTTTGATTACGAAGATATTCAATTGATTCCAAATAAATGTGTGATTAAAAGCCGTGCAGAAGCGGATACAAGTGTCACTCTAGGAAATCACACCTTTAAACTACCTGTTGTGCCAGCTAATATGCAGACGATTTTGGATGAAAGTGTAGCAGAGCAACTGGCTAAAGGTGGTTACTTCTACATTATGCACCGTTTTGATGAAGCAGGACGCATTCCTTTTATCAAACGCATGCACGATCAAGGTCTCATTGCTTCTATTTCTGTCGGTGTTAAGGACTATGAGTATGATTTTGTTAGCCAGCTCAAGGCTGATGCTCCAGAATACATCACGATTGATATTGCTCATGGTCATGCAGATAGCGTGATTTCTATGATTCAACACATCAAGAAAGAATTGCCAGATACTTTTGTCATTGCTGGAAATGTTGGAACACCAGAAGCTGTGCGTGAATTAGAAAATGCGGGTGCGGATGCTACTAAGGTCGGAATCGGCCCTGGTAAGGTTTGTATCACCAAGGTCAAGACTGGTTTTGGTACAGGTGGTTGGCAGTTGGCTGCACTACGCTGGTGTGCCAAGGCTGCGCGTAAACCAATTATCGCTGATGGTGGGATCCGTACTCACGGTGATATTGCCAAGTCTATCCGTTTTGGTGCCAGTATGGTTATGGTTGGTTCCCTCTTTGCAGGACACATCGAAAGTCCAGGGAAAACGATTGAAGTTGATGGTGAACAGTTCAAAGAGTACTACGGTTCAGCTTCACAATACCAAAAAGGAGCTTATAAAAACGTGGAAGGAAAACGTATCTTGCTTCCTGCCAAAGGTCATTTGCAAGATACTTTGACTGAGATGGAACAAGACCTTCAAAGTGCCATTTCTTATGCAGGTGGACGTCAGGTTGCTGACCTTAAACACGTTGATTATGTGATTGTGAAAAACTCTATCTGGAATGGGGATGCTTCCCACTAAGATGGGCTGTCTAGCCAGAAAAAAACTTGTTATTAGAGCAAATTTCTGTTATAATAAAACAAGTTTCCACCCTTAGTGTAATGGATATCACGTAAGATTCCGGTTCTTGAGATGGGGGTTCGATTCCCTCAGGGTGGATGTAAATATCCTAAAAAAGCCTTTAAATAGGGCTTTTTATTTATCCTGCCTCAAATTTGCCACTAAAACTGAAAATCTCATTTCAATGAATACTCAAATCTCCTCCAGTCCCGTTTTAAAGTGACTCAGGGGGCTTTTTTTGATATAATAAAAAGGACTGTTATCAGTTAGAAAGAGGTTGGTATGAAAGAATTACAAACTGTACTAAAGAACCATTTTGCAATCGAATTTGCAGACAAAAAGTTACTGGAAACTGCCTTTACTCATACGAGTTATGCCAATGAGCACCGCCTCTTAAAAATTTCACACAATGAACGCTTGGAATTTTTAGGAGACGCTGTTCTACAGTTATTGATTTCAGAATATCTGTATAAAAAATATCCTAAAAAGCCTGAAGGGGACTTGTCTAAACTCCGTGCCATGATTGTCCGTGAGGAGAGTTTGGCTGGTTTTGCGCGTGACTGCCAGTTTGATCAGTTTATCAAGCTGGGTAAGGGAGAAGAAAAGTCTGGTGGGCGCAATCGTGATACCATTCTTGGTGATGCCTTCGAAGCCTTTCTTGGTGCCCTCCTTTTGGACAAGGATGTGGCCAAGGTCAAGGAATTTATCTACCAAGTCATGATTCCTAAGGTTGAAGCAGGCGAGTTTGAGATGATTACAGACTACAAAACCCATCTTCAAGAGTTACTTCAAGTCAATGGGGATGTGGCTATTCGTTATCAGGTAATTTCTGAAACGGGTCCTGCCCACGATAAGGTTTTTGATGTAGAAGTTCTTGTTGAAGGCAAGAGCATTGGTCAAGGTCAAGGTCGTTCTAAGAAATTAGCAGAGCAAGAAGCTGCCAAAAATGCCGTTGAGAAAGGGCTGGATTCATGTATTTAAAGGAAATCGAAATTCAGGGATTCAAGTCTTTTGCTGACAAGACCAAGGTCGTCTTTGACAAAGGTGTGACGGCAGTTGTTGGACCCAATGGATCTGGAAAGTCGAATATTACAGAAAGTCTGCGTTGGGCCTTGGGGGAGTCCAGTGTTAAGAGCCTCCGTGGCGGCAAGATGCCGGATGTTATCTTTGCTGGGACCGAAAGCCGCAAACCGCTCAATTATGCTTCTGTAGTTGTGACTCTGGATAATCATGACGGATTTATCAAGGATGCTGGTCAAGAAATCAGGGTCGAACGTCATATCTATCGTAGTGGAGATAGTGAATATAAGATTGACGGTAAAAAAGTCCGTCTGCGTGATATTCATGATCTTTTCTTGGATACAGGTTTGGGACGAGATTCCTTCTCTATCATTTCCCAAGGGAAGGTTGAGGAGATTTTCAACTCCAAGCCTGAGGAACGTCGTGCTATTTTCGAAGAAGCTGCAGGAGTTTTGAAATACAAGACTCGTAGAAAAGAAACTGAGAGTAAACTGCAACAAACTCAGGATAATCTAGACCGCTTAGAGGACATTATCTACGAGTTGGATAATCAAATCAAGCCTCTTGAGAAGCAAGCTGAGAATGCCGGTAAGTTTCTAGACTTGGAAGGTCAACGCAAGGCCATTTATTTAGATGTTTTGGTTTCTCAAATCAAGGAAAATAAGCTTGAACTAGAGTCAACAGAAGAAGAGTTGGCACAGGTTCAGGAACTATTGACTAGTTATTACCAAAAGCGTGAAAAATTAGAAGAGGAAAATCAAACTCTTAAAAAGCAACGCCAAGATTTACAGGCTGAAATGGCCAAAGACCAGGGTAGTTTGATGGACTTGACCAGTCTGATTAGTGATTTAGAGAGAAAATTAGCCTTATCAAAACTGGAGTCCGAGCAAGTAGCCCTGAATCAACAGGAAGCACAAGCCCGTTTGGCTACTTTAGAGGATAAGAGAAATTCACTTAGCCAAGAAAAATCTGATAAAGAAAGCTCTTTAGCCCTCTTAGAAGAGAAGCTAGTCCAAAATAATCAAAAACTCAATCGTTTAGAAGCTGAATTGCTGGCTTTTTCAGATGATCCTGATCAGATGATTGAGCTTCTACGTGAACGTTTTGTAGCGCTTTTACAAGAAGAAGCGGATGTCTCAAACCAGTTGACCCGTATCGAAAATGAGTTGGAAAATAGTCGTCAGCTTTCTCAAAAACAAGCAGATCAACTAGAAAAGCTGAAAGAACAGTTGGCTACAGCTAAAGAGAAGGCTGGTCAGCAAAAAGAAGAGCTTGAAACTGCCAAGGAACAGGTTCAGAAATTACTGGTGGACTATCAAATCTGTGCCAAGGAACAAGAGGAGCAGAAAACTTCCTATCAAGCTCAACAAAGCAAACTCTTTGACCGTCTGGATAGTCTCAAAAACAAGCAGGCTAGAGCCCAAAGTTTGGAAAATATTCTGAGAAATCATAGCAACTTTTATGCAGGTGTCAAGAGTGTCCTCCAAGAAAAAGATCGTCTAGGTGGGATTATTGGGGCAGTTAGTGAACACCTGACCTTTGATGTGCATTATCAAACTGCTCTAGAGATTGCGCTTGGAGCGAGTAGCCAGCATATTATCGTAGAAGATGAACATGCGGCAACCAAGGCCATTGATTTCCTCAAACGGAACAGATCTGGTCGTGCAACCTTCCTTCCGTTGACAACGATCAAGGCGCGTACGATTTCTAGTCAGAACCAAGATGCTATCGCTGCAAGCCCAGGTTTCCTTGGGATGGCAGATGAGCTGGTTACTTTTGATACTAGACTGGAAGCTATTTTCAAGAACTTGCTAGCTACGACGGCTATCTTTGATACCGTAGAAAACGCGCGTGCAGCAGCTCGTCAAGTTCGTTATCAGGTTCGTATGGTGACTTTGGATGGGACAGAGCTTCGTACAGGTGGTTCCTATGCAGGTGGAGCCAATCGTCAGAACAACAGCATCTTCATCAAGCCAGAACTGGAGCAATTACAAAAAGAGATTGCTGAAGAAGAAGCAAGCTTGCGTACAGATGAAGCGAGTTTGAAGAACTTGCAAGATGAGATGGTTTCATTGACAGAAAAGTTAGAAGCCATCAAATCTCAGGGAGAGCAGGCTCGTATTCAGGAGCAGGGCTTGTTCCTTGCTTATCAGCAAACTAGTCAGCAAGTTGAAGAACTGGAAACTCTTTGGAAACTCCAAGAAGAGGAATTAAATCGTCTTTCTGAGGGAGATTGGCAAGCGGATAAGGAAAAATGCCAAGCACGCCTTGCTACTATTGCCAGTGACAAGCAAAATCTGGAAGCTGAGATTGAAGAGATTAAGTCTAACAAAAACGCCATCCAAGAACGCTATCAAAACTTGCAGGAAGAGGTAGCACAAGCTCGTTTGCTTAAGACAGAACTACAAGGACAAAAACGTTATGAAGTGGCTGATATTGGGCGTTTAGGCAAGGAATTGGATAATTTAGATATCGAACAAGAGGAAATCCAGCGTATGCTCCAAGAAAAAGTTGACAATCTTGAGAAAGTTGATACGGATTTGCTCAGTCAACAGGCTGATGAAGCCAAAACTCAGAAAACAAACCTCCAACAAGGTTTGATTCGCAAGCAGTTTGAATTGGATGATATAGAAGGTCAGCTGGATGATATTGCCAGTCATTTGGAACAGGCTCGCCAGCAGAATGAAGAGTGGATTCGCAAGCAAACTCGTGCTGAAGCCAAGAAAGAAAAGGTCAGCGAGCGCTTGCGCCATCTACAAAGTCAATTAACAGACCAGTACCAGATCAGCTATACTGAAGCTCTTGAAAAGGCGCATGAGTTGGAAAATCTCAATCTGGCAGAGCAAGAGGTTAAGGATTTGGAGAAGGCTATTCGCTCACTGGGTCCTGTCAATTTGGAAGCTATTGAACAGTACGAAGAAGTTCACAGCCGCTTGGATTTCCTAAATAGCCAGCGAGATGATATTTTGTCAGCGAAAAACCTGCTCCTAGAAACCATCACAGAGATGAATGATGAGGTCAAGGAACGCTTTAAGTCAACCTTTGAGGCTATTCGTGAGTCCTTTAAAGTGACCTTCAAGCAGATGTTTGGCGGAGGTCAAGCAGACTTGATTTTGACTGAGGGAGACTTGCTGACAGCTGGGGTTGAGATTTCTGTCCAACCACCAGGTAAGAAAATTCAATCTCTCAACCTTATGAGTGGTGGAGAGAAAGCCTTATCAGCTCTAGCCTTGCTTTTCTCTATCATTCGAGTTAAGACTATCCCGTTTGTTATATTAGATGAGGTAGAGGCGGCGCTGGACGAAGCCAATGTCAAACGTTTTGGAGATTACCTTAACCGCTTTGACAAGGATAGCCAGTTTATCGTCGTAACTCACCGTAAGGGAACCATGGCAGCGGCCGATTCTATCTATGGAGTGACCATGCAAGAATCAGGTGTCTCAAAAATTGTTTCGGTTAAGTTAAAAGATTTAGAAAGTATTGAAGGATGACAATTAAACTAGTAGCAACAGATATGGACGGAACCTTCCTAGATGGGAATGGGCGTTTTGATATGGACCGTCTCAAGTCTCTCTTGGTTTCCTACAAGGAAAAAGGGATTTACTTCGCGGTGGCTTCGGGGCGAGGATTTCTGTCTCTAGAAAAATTATTTGCTGATGTACGTGATGACATTATTTTCATCGCGGAAAATGGTAGTTTGGTCGAATATCAAGGTCAGGATTTGTATGAAGCGACCATGTCTCGTGAGTTTTATCTGGCAACTTTTGAAAAGTTGAAAACGTCACCTTATGTAGATATCAATAAATTGCTTTTAACAGGGAAAAAAGGCTCTTATGTTTTGGATACGGTTGATGAGACCTATCTGAAAGAGAGCCAGCATTATAATGAAAATATCCAAAAAGTAGCGAGCCTGGAAGATATTACAGATGACATTTTCAAATTTACAACCAACTTCACAGAAGAAACGCTAGAAGCTGGGGAAGCTTGGGTCAATGAAAATGTCCCTGGTGTTAAGGCCATGACAACTGGCTTTGAATCTATTGATATTGTTCTTGACTATGTCGATAAGGGAGTGGCCATTGTTGAATTGGCTAAAAAACTTGATATCACAATGGATCAGGTCATGGCTTTTGGAGATAATCTAAATGACTTGCACATGATGCAGGTTGTGGGACATCCTGTAGCTCCTGAGAATGCACGACCAGAGATTTTAGAATTAGCAGATACTGTGATTGGTCACCATAAAGACCAGTCGGTTATAGCTTATATGGAGGGCTTATAATGGCAGATATAAAATTGATTGCATTGGACTTGGACGGGACTTTGCTGACTACTGATAAAAGGCTGACGGATCGGACCAAGGCAACCTTGAAAGCTGCGCGTGATCGTGGTATCAAGGTCGTATTGACAACTGGTCGTCCCTTAAAAGCGATGGATTTCTTCCTCCATGAGCTAGGGACTGACGGCCAAGAAGATGAGTATACCATTACCTTTAATGGAGGGTTGGTTCAGAAAAATACAGGTGAAATCCTTGATAAGACAGTCTTTTCATATGATGATGTAGCACGCTTGTATGAAGAAACAGAGAAATTATCACTGCCTCTTGACGCCATCTCAGAAGGAACTGTTTATCAAATCCAATCGGACCAAGAAAGTCTTTATGCCAAATTCAATCCAGCTTTGACTTTTGTACCAGTTGACTTTGAAGATCTATCTAGTCAAATGACCTACAATAAATGCGTGACTGCTTTTGCTCAAGAACCATTAGATGCAGCTATTCAGAAGATTTCGCCAGAATTATTTGACCAATATGAGATCTTTAAATCACGTGAAATGTTGCTAGAGTGGTCTCCTAAAAATGTCCATAAAGCAACAGGTTTGGCTAAACTAATCAGCCATCTGGGAATTGACCAAAGCCAAGTCATGGCCTGTGGTGATGAAGCTAATGACCTTTCTATGATTGAATGGGCAGGACTCGGTGTTGCCATGCAAAACGCTGTTCCTGAAGTCAAGGCAGTCGCAAATGTGGTAACCCCAATGACCAATGATGAGGAAGCTGTCGCCTGGGCTATCGAAGAATACGTGCTAAAGGAGAACTAAGATATGGGATTATTTGACCGTCTATTCGGAAAAAAAGAAGAACCTAAAATCGAAGAAGTTGTAAAAGAAGCTCTGGAACATCTTGATTGGTCTGAAGCTACTGAACCTGCCCTTACAGAAACTGAGGAAGTTTCTCAAGAAGAAGCAGAGGTTGAGAGTTCTGAAGAATCTGTGTTTGAAGAAGAGGAAAATCAAGAGACAGTTGAAGAAAATAATAATTTAGAGCCAGTTGTAGAAGTTTCTCAAGAAGAAATAGAAGAATTTTCAAACTCAGAAGAAGTCCCAGAGGAAGAGAATACTGAGTTCGTAGAAACTGTCGAAGAAAATAGTTCTGAAGTTCTTGAACCAGAAATTCCTCAAGCAGAAGAAACTGTTCAGGAAAAATATGACCGCAGTCTCAAGAAAACTCGCACAGGCTTCGGTGCTCGCTTGAACGCCTTCTTTGCCAATTTCCGCTCTGTTGACGAAGAATTTTTCGAGGAACTGGAAGAACTGCTCATCATGAGTGACGTTGGTGTCCAAGTCGCTTCTAACTTAACTGAGGAGCTACGCTACGAAGCCAAGCTTGAAAACGCCAAGAAACCTGACGTACTTCGTCGCGTCATCATTGAGAAATTGGTTGAGCTGTATGAAAAGGATGGCAACTACGATGAAAGTATCCATTTCCAAGATGACTTGACAGTCATGCTCTTTGTTGGGGTTAATGGTGTCGGGAAAACAACTTCTATCGGTAAGCTAGCCCACCGCTACAAACAAGCTGGTAAGAAGGTCATGCTGGTTGCGGCAGATACCTTCCGTGCAGGGGCAGTAGCCCAGCTAGCTGAATGGGGTCGACGTGTAGATGTTCCAGTAGTAACTGGACCTGAAAAGGCTGACCCAGCCAGTGTAGTCTTTGATGGCATGGAACGTGCTGTAGCTGAAGGTATCGATATTCTTATGATTGATACAGCTGGTCGTCTGCAAAATAAGGATAATCTTATGGCTGAGTTGGAAAAGATTGGCCGTATCATCAAACGTGTTGTGCCAGAAGCACCGCATGAAACCTTCTTAGCACTTGATGCATCAACAGGTCAAAACGCTCTTGTACAGGCCAAAGAATTTTCGAAAATCACTCCTTTGACAGGAATTGTCTTGACTAAGATTGACGGAACAGCTCGAGGTGGTGTTGTTCTAGCCATCCGTGAAGAACTCAATATTCCTGTAAAATTGATTGGTTTTGGTGAGAAAATCGATGATATTGGAGAATTTAACTCAGAAAACTTTATGAAGGGTCTCTTGGAAGGCTTAATCTAATTAGAAGCAAAAATCCTGCAAGGTTATCTTGCAGGAAATTTTTTATTCTAGTCTACCATCTTGACGATAGGCGATATCTGGTTGCCAAGTCCATTTGGCACCGAATTTTTCAAGTAAGTCAAAGCTGGCTTGAGGTCCCATGCTTCCAGCTTTATAGTCATGAAGTGGGGCACCATTTTCAGCCCAGAGCTCTTCGATACGGTCAATCAATTTCCATGACGCACCCACTTCATCCCAGTGGCTAAAGTTAGTTGAGTTGTTGTTTAGGACATCATAAATCAATTTCTCGTATGGTTCTGGAGAAGCACCAGTTGCGGTCGCATCTGTACGGTAATCAAGTGAGTTAGGAGCCAAGTTAAATTCTTCTCCTACCTGCTTCCCATTTAGGCTAAGAGAGAAGCCTTCTGTTGGTTGGATATAGATGGTCAAAATGTTTGGAGCAAGTGGCTCACCAAAGATAGAATCCATTTGTTTAAAGACGATGTTGACATGAGTCCCTTTTTCAGTTAGACGTTTACCAGTACGGAAGAAGAAAGGAACACCACGGAAACGATCACTGTCTACAAAGAAGGCACCAGATGCAAAGGTTTCAGTTGTTGATTCTGGATTCACATTTGGCTCGCTACGATAAGAGATATATTTCATGCCATCAATCTTACCAGAACGGTATTGACCACGGATAAAGTGTTCTTTAAGCTCTTCATCAGTTGGATGATAGAGGTTTTTAAAGACCTTAATCTTCTCAGCACGAATCTCATCTTTTGTGAAGTTGGCTGGCTTGTCCATAGCTAGGAGAGAAAGCAGTTGCAAAGTATGGTTTTGTACCATGTCACGGAGGGCACCAGATTGGTCATAGTAACCACCACGTTCTTCTACACCCAAGCGCTCTGCAAAGGTAATTTGAACATTGTCGATAAAGTCCTTATTCCAAACATTTTCAAAAATTAGGTTTGCAAAGCGAACTGCAAAGATGCTTTGGATCATTTCCTTACCAAGATAATGGTCAATACGGAAAATTTGTTCTTCGTCAAATGTTGCTAGGAGTTCGTCATTTAACTTGCTTGCAGTTGCGTAGTCTGTTCCAAATGGTTTCTCAACGATTAAACGCTCAAAACCTTTACCATCTACAATGTTTTCAGATTTGAGGTGTTTGGCAATGGTTCCAAAGAATTGAGGAGCCATAGACAAGAAGAAGAGCTTGTTGTGTTCAGCTTGGTACTTGTCATTTAATTCAGCCTGCAATTGACGCAAAGCAATGTAGTGTTCTGTATCATTGACATCATGGCTTTGATAGTAAAAGTGGCTAGCGAACTCCTGAGCCTGTTCGGTACTATCTGCCAAATCAAGGATAGATTCAACTACTACAGATTCAAAATATTCCTTGCTCCAAGGACGACGGGCAGTTCCAATAACTGCAAAGTGCTTGGAAAGATTGCCGGATTTATATAGTCTAAAAAGGGAAGGGTAGAGCTTGCGTTTAGCCAGGTCTCCACTCGCACCAAAAATTGTAACAATAACCTTAGATGACATCTAGCTACCTAATTTCTATTTTTATTCCTAGTCTTGCTAGGTATGAGGAAACCTCATTTCATAAACTTAATTCTAACATAATTTTCCTAAAAATCAAAAAATCCAATACGAGATAGAAAAAAACTGCAAGGAAATCCTTACAGTTTGAGTTTAGACGTTTAAGACCTTGTCCAAGAAATCTTTCAGACGTGGGTGTTGTGGGTTATCAAAGATTTGATCAGGTGTTCCGTCTTCAAGGAATTCACCATCTGCAGTAAAGATAACGCGGTTGGCAACCTGACGAGCAAATCCCATCTCATGGGTTACGATAATCATGGTCATGCCTTGCTCAGCCAATTCTTTCATAACGTTTAGTACGTCTCCAACCATCTCAGGGTCAAGGGCAGAAGTTGGTTCATCAAAGAGCATGATGTCTGGATTCATTGCTAGTCCACGAGCGATAGCCACACGTTGTTTTTGACCACCGGATAGGCTATCTGGGTTAGCATTAGCTTTATCTGCTAGTCCAACCTTTTCAAGCAACTCCATTCCTAATCTCTCAGCTTCTTCCTTAGTCATCAACTTGTGCTCAATAGGAGCAAAGGTGATGTTGTCCAAAACAGACATGTGTGGGAAGAGGTTGAAGTGTTGGAACACCATTCCGATATTTTCACGGACGTGGTCAACATTGGTTGTTTTTTCAGTTAAGTCATAACCATTCACAGTGATGTGACCGCTCGTAACTTCTTCTAGAAGATTAAGGCTACGAAGGAAGGTTGACTTACCAGAACCTGAAGGACCGATGATACAAACAACATCTCCTTCATAGAACTTAGTCGTAATTCCTTTTAAAACTTCATTTTTTCCATAATGCTTGTGTAAATCATTTACATCAATTTTTAATTTTGCCATTAACGAATCCTCTTTTCTAAGCGTTTCGCTAGTCTAGTCAAAAGTGTGATAATTACAAGATAGAAGATAGCAAGGATTGCATACATCTTGAAACTTTGGTAGTTACGGGCAATGATAATCTTACCAGTTTGGAAGAGTTCAACCAAACCGATAGCAGATACGATAGTTGTATCTTTAAGAGCGATAACGAATTGGTTAACAAAGTTTGGCAACATCAATTTAGTTGCTTGTGGCAAGATAATCTTACGCATGGTTTTTCCATAAGAGATACCCAAGCTTCGGCTGGCTTCCATTTGACCAACTGGAACGGCCTGAATACCACCACGAACAATCTCAGCGATATAAGCAGCTGCATTGAGCGATAGGGCAATGGTACCAGCTACAAAGTCGTTAATTGGACTTTGTTGGCCTGTGATGGATTCGATGAAGTTTGGAATTCCCCAGAAGATGAAGGCTGCAAGAATCATCAATGGAATACCACGAATAACGTCAACGAAAATCTCAGAGATCACACGAAGAGATTTGTATGGGCTAACGCTAAACATACCGAAGATAATCCCGATGACAATGGCAATAGCAAATGAGATAAGAGCTAGAGCAAGAGTGATACCAAGACCGCTAAGGAGTTGTTTGTAGTTGTTTTGAAGCAAGCCCCAGATTGTTGTTTCATCAACAGTGCTTGTTGAATCAGTTGAAGATTCGCTAGCTAGGTATTTATCAAGAATCTTTTGAAATTCACCGTTTGCTTTAAGGTTTGCAAGTCCGTTGTTGAACATTTGGATCAATTCTGGATTTGCTCCTTTTTTAACAGCAAAGGCTGTTTCACCGATTGGAGTTCCAGCGATTGGAGTTTTCAATTTTTGCCCTTGGCTGATAGAATATTTGAGAACAGGCTCATCATCCATAACGGCATCAATGGCACCAGTATTTAAACTGTCATACATTGATGAACCATCAGCGAAGGTTTTAATTTTGTAACCGTATTTGCTTTGATTTTCTGTTAGGAAGGTTTGAGAAGCAGTTCCGTTTTTAACACCAACTGTCTTCCCTTTTAAATCTTCATAAGAAGCAATAGTGCTTGATTCTTTGACACCAAGGATAGTATTGGCAGTGTAGTAGGATTCTGAGAAGTCAAAAGTTGCCTTACGAGCATCTGTGACAGACATACCAGCAATGATACCATCTGCTTGACCAGCTTGAACAGCACTGATAGCAGCATCGAAACCAGGGTTGGTAATTTCAATTTCAAAACCTTGATCTTTAGCGATAGCCTTAATCAATTCCATATCAATACCAGTAAATTGGTTGCTTGAATTTTGGAAAACAAAAGGTGCAAAAGAAGAATCGCTGGCAATGATGTATTTAGCTTTTACAGGAATAGCTTTTAAGCCTGCGAGAGTAGTTGTGGTTGGCACTGCTGAAGATGATGAAGCAGTCCATTTCTTGATGATTTTATCAAGACTACCATCTTTTTTCATTTCAGCCAAGGCTTGGTTAAATTCAGTAACCAGGTGCTCATATTTGCTTCCTTTTTTAACACCGAAAGCAAAACTCCCTACAGCTTCACCATCCATTTCAATATGGAGGTCTTGACCTTGGTTAATGGCATACTCGATAACAGGTTTGTCATCCATCATGGCATCGATGGCACCAGCACTTAAGCTGTTGTTCATCAAATCACCAGTGTCAAATGTTTTAATAGTAAAGCCGTATTTATCTTTAATCGTTTCTAGGAAACGTTGAGCGGCTGTTCCGTTTTTAACACCAACAGTTTTACCAGACAATTGGTCGTACTTGCTAATCTTGTGTGCCTTTGTAGTTGCAATGACAACTTTTGTATCATAGTAAGTATCAGACATGGTGAAGACTTTTTCACGTTCTTTCGTCTTTGTCATCCCTGCCATGATAGCGTCAGCTTGACCAGCTTGAACCGCATTGACTGCTGCGTCAAATCCAGGATAGGACATCTGAATGTTCCATCCTTTAATCTCAGCGACTTTGTTGATAATGTCAACATCAATTCCTTTATAAGTTTGATCTGAATCTTTAAACTCAAAAGGTGCATAGGCGGTGTCAGAAACAATCTTAATCGTCTCTGCTTTCGCAATACCTAATGAGAAAATTGGGAATAAAATTAGCAAAAATGCTAGAAATTTTTTCTTCATTTTTAGTCTCCTTTTCCGAATATTTTCTCATTATATCAGAAAAAGTAAAAAAAGGCAAATTTTTATATTCCTGTGTTAGAAAATATAACATCGAGTTCTTCTTTTCTTTTTTGAATTGCTACTATAAAATGCTATAATAATAGTATATAATAGAAAAAGAGGACAGGGATATGAAGAACAAAAGAATATTTAATGATTTCCAAACTTCAAAAATGAGTTTAAACATTTACACAAGCCCCTTGTTAGCCTTTGTTTTTGTCTTTATAGGAGAGTTTGTGGCTTATACTCTGTATGGTATTAGCTTGTTAGCTCTCATCGGACTTGCTAGAAATTTTGGAGAGGCTGGTCAAAATCTTGCAACCTACTTGCAGACCTTGCAGCAGAGCTTGACGGATAAAACAAGTGACTTTCGTTTAATTTTAGAATTACTGTCCTTTGGTTCCGTTCTCAACACTGTGTTTAGATGGACTAGAAAAGTTGAGAAAAGACCTATTCGAACTTTAGGATTTTATAAAGAAAATTTCTTCAGCAATCTGCTTAAAGGATTTGGTCTAGGCCTGGCACTTTTTCTTCTGACCTTGTTAGGTTTAGTAGCCTTAGGGCAATATCGTTTGGAGTCCATTCACTTGAATCCTTATTCGCTTGCCTTTGTCATTTTTACCATTCCATTTTGGATTTTACAGGGGACAACAGAAGAAGTGGTGGCCCGTACTTGGCTCCTTCCTCAATTGGCCTCAAGAACCAATCTAAAACTAGCTGTTCTTATATCTAGCCTGTTCTTTACCCTGCTTCATATGGGCAATTCTGGCCTCACGACTCTATCTCTAGTGAATCTCTTTTTATTCGGAGTTGCTATGTCACTTTACCTCCTCAAAACAGATACAGTTTGGGGTGTAGCAGGTATTCATGGCGCCTGGAATTTTGCTCAGGGAAATTTATTTGGGATTTTAGTTAGCGGTCAGCCGTCAGGAACATCGCTGATGACCTTTTTACCACAAGGTAATCAAGATTGGCTATCAGGTGGCTCTTTTGGGATAGAAGGATCTATCATGACAAGTCTGATCTTGCTACTGTTGATTGTCTATCTCGCTCATCAATTAAAGAAAGAAAATGAAAGGATGTGACTTAGGTCCGTCCTTTTCTTCGTGAAAATGTTACAAGTATGCTAAAATAGGAATAGCACATCGAGAGAGGATTCTTATGATTAACCGCATTACAGATAATCAATTTAAACTAGTATCAAAATATCAACCATCAGGAGACCAACCTCAAGCTATCGAACAGTTGGTAGATAACATCGAGGGGGGCGAAAAAGCTCAGATTCTGATGGGGGCGACTGGTACAGGGAAGACCTATACCATGAGTCAGGTCATTTCCAAAGTCAATAAACCCACTCTGGTCATCGCTCACAATAAGACTCTGGCAGGACAGCTCTATGGGGAGTTTAAGGAATTTTTCCCTGAAAATGCTGTTGAGTATTTTGTTTCCTACTATGACTATTATCAACCAGAGGCCTATGTGCCTTCGAGTGATACCTACATTGAGAAGGACAGCTCTGTTAACGATGAGATTGACAAACTCCGCCACTCAGCGACTTCGGCTCTTTTGGAGCGCAATGATGTCATTGTCGTAGCCTCAGTCTCTTGTATCTATGGTTTGGGTTCGCCCAAGGAATACGCTGATAGCGTCGTTAGTCTACGTCCAGGCCTTGAAATTTCTCGTGATAAACTTTTGAATGATTTGGTCGATATTCAGTTTGAGCGAAATGATATTGATTTCCAACGGGGAAGGTTTCGTGTGCGTGGGGATGTGGTGGAGATTTTCCCAGCCTCCAGAGATGAACACGCTTTTCGAGTGGAGTTCTTTGGAGATGAGATTGATCGTATCCGCGAAGTGGAGGCTTTGACGGGTCAAGTCCTTGGAGAAGTGGATCATTTGGCGATTTTCCCAGCTACTCACTTTGTGACCAATGACGATCATATGGAGGATGCTATTGCTAAAATTCAGACTGAGTTGGAAGAGCAGTTAGCTGTCTTTGAAAAGGAAGGTAAACTGTTAGAAGCCCAGCGGTTGAAACAGCGGACAGAGTATGATATCGAAATGTTGCGCGAGATGGGCTATACCAATGGTGTCGAAAACTACTCACGTCATATGGATGGACGGAGCGAAGGTGAGCCTCCTTATACCCTTCTCGACTTTTTCCCAGATGATTTCTTAATCATGATTGACGAGAGCCACATGACCATGGGGCAGATCAAGGGTATGTACAATGGTGACCGTTCGCGTAAGGAAATGTTAGTAAATTACGGTTTCCGTTTGCCGTCTGCCTTGGACAATCGTCCTCTCCGTCGTGAAGAATTTGAAAGCCATGTGCATCAGATTGTTTACGTTTCGGCGACACCTGGTGACTATGAAAATGAACAAACCGAGACAGTGATTGAGCAAATCATTCGTCCGACAGGGCTCTTGGATCCTGAGGTGGAAGTTCGTCCAACTATGGGACAGATTGATGACCTCCTAGGTGAAATCAATGCCCGTGTTGAGAAGAATGAGCGTACCTTTATCACAACCTTAACCAAGAAAATGGCGGAGGACTTAACTGACTACTTCAAAGAAATGGGCATTAAGGTTAAGTACATGCACTCGGATATCAAGACCTTGGAGAGGACAGAGATTATCCGTGACCTGCGCTTGGGCGTCTTTGATGTCTTGGTCGGTATTAACCTGCTCCGTGAAGGGATTGATGTTCCTGAGGTCAGCTTGGTTGCCATTCTCGATGCTGACAAGGAAGGCTTCCTCCGTAACGAACGTGGCCTCATCCAGACCATTGGACGTGCTGCTCGTAATAGCGAGGGCCATGTAATCATGTATGCGGACACGATCACTCAGTCTATGCAACGTGCCATTGATGAAACGGCTCGTCGTCGGAAAATCCAGATGGCTTATAATGAAGAGCATGGCATCGTTCCACAAACCATCAAGAAAGAAATCCGTGATCTGATTGCTGTGACCAAGGCAGTTGCTAATGAAGAGGACAAGGAAGTCGACATCAATAGCCTCAATAAACAAGAGCGCAAAGAACTAGTTAAGAAACTGGAAAAACAAATGCAAGAAGCCGTCGAAGTGCTTGACTTTGAACTAGCAGCACAGATTCGTGATATGATGCTGGAAGTCAAGGCGTTGGATTAGAATAGAACTTAAAGGAGAAAAAATGTCCCGTTCCCAATTAACGATTTTAACAAACATTTGTCTGATTGAAGACTTAGAAACTCAGCGCGTAGTGATGCAGTATCGCTCTCCTGAAAACAATCGCTGGTCTGGCTATGCTTTTCCGGGTGGTCATGTAGAAAATGGCGAGTCTTTCGCAGAGTCTGTCATTCGTGAAATTTATGAAGAAACAGGATTGACTATCCAAAATCCTCAACTGGTTGGCATTAAAAATTGGCCACTAGATACTGGTGGGCGCTATATTGTCATTTGTTATAAGGCGACAGAGTTTACTGGAACTCTTCAATCTTCAGAAGAGGGAGAAGTTTCTTGGGTGCAAAAAGACCAGATTCCAAACTTGGATCTGGCCTATGATATGTTACCTTTGATGGAAATGATGGAAGCTCCGGACAAATCTGAATTTTTCTACCCTCGCCGTACAGAAGATGATTGGGAGAAGAAAATCTTCTAGTCTTTTACTAAATAACCAAGTTGATCCAAGGCCTCCTCGATATAGTGGAGGTCTTGTTGTGTTTCAGCTTCGACTAGGTGGTAATGGATGCCATCTGTCAATTCAGACAGAGGTCTAAAGTCAGAATGCTCGACTTGTTCTAGAAAATGCTGAACATCTCGGCGACAAGACAGTTTCAGCAAGGTTTCAATTTCTCCATAAACGGGATGGTCAATCAAGGTATTTTGAACACGTCCACCATTATCGACGATAGCAAGGAGTTCCTGACCGATTTCTTCAACTTCATGTTTAACTTTGAAAAGTTTGTGGACGTATGGATTGACATCAACTTGCTTATAGACGTAGCCACGATTGGTGGATAGGATAGGAGCGCCATCGGCTCTCAAAATTGCAATGTCCTGGACAATGACCTGACGTGTGACATGAAAATGTTCAGCCAAACTTTGGCCATTGAGGGCTTTAGGAGCTTCTTTCAAGAGTTGGAGTAGGGCTTGTTTGCGATCTTTTGTCATAGTTCTTCCTTTTACCGGCGTTTTCGAAGCACTTTATAGACAGCTAGTGCTAATGTATAGTCTACCATACTATGGATAATTGTACCAAATCCAACTAGCACAAATAGAACATAGAACATATTTTCTACATTGGTACCGGAAGTTGCGTAAAAAAGGACACAGGCTAATACTTCAGCAAGGGCATGAACAACAGCCAAAAGAAAGTTGAATATCCAAGAAGATTTTGCTTTATCTAGGGTATCGGGAAATTTCTGTAGGTAAAGAGCGCCCAAAGTCCCAAAAAAGATATGGGAAAAAGCCCGAAAAACGATGACCATGGGATAGCCAGCCATCAAAAATCCAAAACTAGAGGCTAGGATGACAAAAACGGCCATCAAGGGAGACAGGAACATGGCAATAAAAATAGCGATGTGACTACCCAATGTATAGGAAGCAGGTGGAATGACAATCTTAAAGGGCATAACAATTGGAATCAAAATCGCAATAGCCGTTAAGAGGGCTGTCATTGTCATAAATTGTGTCTTTTTCCGTGTATTCATAATAATCTCCTTTTAACTGTATATACACTAGTATAGTACAATAAAGAAGACAATAAAGCAAGGATTTACTTAGGTTTATAGGTCATTTTTAGTTAGATATTGGTAAAAATTTCACTAAAAAAGAAAATATACAGAACAAAATCTCCACCTTCAGGTTTGAAAGTGGAGATTGTTTTTATTTCTTCAAAGTTTGCAGTCTTGGAACAATGGCTAGGGTTAGAACTGCGGAAATGACTAATTCGGCAATCGAATTTGTTGAGATAACGGTTGCTAGGAGTTTTTGGATATTACCATCAAAAACATTCCCAAAAAGGTAGAAAATTCCACCAAGTACAAAGACTGTGTTGGTAAGTGAACCAAGGGCACCAGCTAGAATCAGACCAGCCTTATTTTTCATTAGTTTATAGACTAGATAAGGAGTTAAACCAATCAAAATACGTGGGACAATGGCAATGATAGCTGAGTAGATGTTTCCATTTGGTACGAAGGGAGAGAAGAGATAGCTTGTCGGCAGAATCGTAATCGTATTAACCGTCAAGCTAAGTAGTCCCATTAAAAATCCAAGTGTAACCCCAACTCGTGGACCGTAAATAATGCTGGCAATAATGACAGGAATATGAACGATGGTCGGTTTGATTGGGAATGGAAAAAGGTTAAAGATAAGTGAGCTTAGAAAATGAATCACAAGCATGGTTGCAAAGAAGATAGCAATGGGCGCAATATTAGAGCGTTTTTTCATCGAGAGTTTCCTTTATTCTTTCTAAAATAATTGTGAGGTCGGCTAAGGCTCCTCGTCCATGATCTCCACAAGCTAGTAGGGATTCTTTAGGAGCAATCAGCTGATAGCCGTAGGTTTCTAATGTTTTCAGATTAGCCTGAGTTGCTGGATGATCATACATTTTTGTATTCATAGCAGGTGCGATGAGTTTTGGGATATGACTTGGCAAGGCTAGAGCCGTACTGGTTACCATATTGTCCGCAAAGCCGTGGGCTAGTTTTGCAATAGTGTTAGCAGTTGCAGGTGCCACGATAAACAGATCCGTTTTTTTTCCCAGTTCGATATGATTGACTTGGTCGGGATAGGGTTCTTTCATGACATCCAAGTGGACAGGATTCTGTGATAAGACCTGTAGTGTCAAAGGTTGGATAAACTCTGTAGCAGCCTCAGTCATTAAGACAGTGACTTGATGACCTTGTTTTTTTAGAGAACTGACTAAATCTGCCGACTTGTAAGAGGCGATTGACCCCGTTACAGCCAAGAGAATGTTTGCCATAGCTTTCCTTTCTAAGAATGGTAGGCTTGAATTTTTTCAAGGAGGAGTTCTGCAGTTTCTTCTTTAGTCTTAACCGTTTGAAGATGCTCTTTTTCAACAAAGATCGCGCAGTGTTGATCTGCTGAGATTTGAGTCAGGTCATTTGCAATAATCAAGTCTGCTTGGTTTTTGATAAGACTTTTTCTAGCAATGTCAACTAGATGGTCTTCGTTAACATCAACCAGCAGTTTGAAGCCAATCAGATGAATAGCAGGATTCCATTCTTTGACTAGAGAGATGATTTTGGGTGTTTTTTTCAGGAATAAAACCTGAATCTCGTCAGTTGAAGAAATCTTAGCCTGATGATTTTGTTTGTTTAAAAATTCCTCTAGATTGGAACTAGCCTGAACTTCCTCCAGCCCTGTCATATAAACAGGAGTGTAATCAGATACGGCCATTGAGTGAATCAAGACTTTATAATCCTTGACACGTTCTTGCATTTCTAGAAGAAGGTCGTTGGTATTGTTAATTTCTCGAATGCTTAGGTTGGGATGAGCTTCTGGTTTTACAGCTCGTTTTGTTGTTATCAAACAAACTTCATGCCCTGCAGCAAGCAAGGTCTCTGTGATGATTTTCCCCAAGCGACCTGTAGAATGGTTAGTGATGGAGCGGACGCTATCGATAGTTTCACTGGTACCGCCCGATGTGACTAAAATTTTCATAGCACTATTGTACACAAAAATAAACGGTAAGTAAAATGAAAGCGATAAATTTTGGTAAAAACGAAGATTTACTATAGTTTCAAACTATAAAGCCATATAAAATTTAAGAAAGGACTCTAAAAACCTTAAAAACAGGGATATTTACGAACGTTTAGAGAGTTTAAGGATGTTAAAAATCTTGTTTTGTGTTATAATGAATTATCATATAAGAGGTTAGAGGAGTTTTGAATGAAAACAGATATTGAAATCGCACAGAGTATTGAGTTGAAGCCTATTGTTGATGTTGTTGAGAAACTGGGTATTTCTTACGACGATTTGGAGTTGTATGGAAAGTACAAGGCTAAGCTCAGCTTTGATAAAATTCGTGCAGTTGAGAGCAATCCAGTTGGGAAATTAATCTTGGTTACTGCCATCAACCCAACACCAGCAGGTGAAGGAAAATCAACTATTACCATTGGTCTAGCGGATGCCTTGAACAAGATTGGTAAGAAGACCATGATTGCTATCCGTGAACCATCTCTTGGTCCAGTCATGGGTATCAAAGGTGGTGCTGCTGGTGGTGGTTACGCCCAAGTGTTGCCAATGGAAGACATCAACCTCCACTTTACGGGGGATATGCATGCCATTACGACTGCTAACAATGCTCTTTCTGCCTTGATTGATAACCACTTGCACCAAGGGAATGAGCTTGGAATTGACCAACGTCGTATCCTCTGGAAACGTGTTGTGGACTTGAACGATCGCGCCCTTCGTCATGTAACCGTTGGACTTGGTGGTCCTCTTAACGGTATTCCTCGTGAGGATGGCTTTGACATTACAGTTGCTTCTGAAATCATGGCTATTCTTTGCTTGGCGACTGATATTGAAGATTTGAAACGCCGTTTGGCTAACATCGTTATCGGTTATCGCTATGACCGTACACCAGTTTCTGTAGGTGATTTGCAGGTTGAGGGTGCCTTGGCATTGATTTTGAAAGACGCTATCAAACCGAACTTGGTTCAAACCATCTATGGAACACCTGCCTTTGTACATGGTGGCCCATTTGCCAATATCGCTCACGGATGTAACTCTGTCTTAGCAACGACAACAGCCCTTCACTTGGCTGATTACACAGTTACTGAAGCTGGTTTTGGTGCGGACCTTGGTGCTGAAAAATTCCTTGATATAAAGACACCAAACTTGCCAACTTCTCCAGATGCAGTAGTTATTGTCGCAACCCTTCGTGCCCTTAAGATGAATGGTGGTGTGGCTAAAGACGCTCTGACTGAAGAAAATGTAGAAGCAGTTCGTGCAGGTTTTGCTAACTTGAAACGCCACGTTGAAAATATTCGTAAGTTCGGTATTCCAGCAGTTGTTGCTATCAACGAATTTGTTTCTGATACAGAAGCTGAAATCGCAGCCTTGAAGGAACTCTGTGCCTCAATCGATGTACCAGTGGAGTTGGCTAGTGTCTGGGCTGATGGCGCAGAAGGTGGTGTAGCACTTGCTGAAACGCTTGTCAAGACAATCGCTGAAAACCCAGCCAACTATACACGTCTTTATGACAATGATCTTTCTGTCCAAGAAAAGATTGAAAAGATTGTTACCGAAATCTACCGTGGTAGCAAAGTGAACTTTGAGAAGAAAGCTCAAACGCAAATCGCTCAAATCGTTCAAAACGGATGGGACAAATTGCCAATCTGTATGGCTAAAACTCAATATAGTTTCTCAGACAATCCAAATGCACTTGGAGCACCTGAAAACTTTGAAATTACCATTCGTGAATTGGTACCAAAATTAGGGGCAGGCTTTATCGTTGCCCTAACTGGTGATGTCATGACTATGCCGGGTCTTCCAAAACGACCAGCAGCCCTCAACATGGATGTTGAAAGCGACGGAACTGTTCTAGGCTTGTTCTAATAGTTTTAAATGAGTTTGGAAATAATATCCAAGCTCATTTTCTTATCTAGATATAAGGAGTTGCCTTCTACACGTAACCAGTCTAGGTAAAGATATTTTCCCTGATTTCTGATATAATAGAAATATTGACTTCAAGAGTAAGGAAGAGAAGATGAACGCATTATTGAATGGAATGAATGACCGTCAGGCTGAGGCGGTGCAAACGACAGAAGGTCCCTTGTTAATCATGGCGGGGGCTGGTTCTGGAAAGACCCGAGTTTTGACCCACCGCATTGCTTATCTGATTGATGAAAAGCTGGTCAATCCTTGGAATATCTTGGCCATTACCTTTACTAATAAGGCTGCGCGTGAGATGAAAGAGCGTGCTTATAACCTTAATCCAGCTACTCAGGACTGTCTGATTGCGACCTTCCACTCCATGTGTGTGCGTATTTTGCGTCGTGATGCGGACCATTTTGGATACAATCGTAATTTTACTATTGTCGATCCAGGTGAGCAGCGAACGCTCATGAAACGTATTCTCAAGCAATTAAACTTAGATCCGAAAAAATGGAATGAACGAAGCATCTTAGGGACTATTTCCAATGCTAAGAATGACTTGATTGATGATGTGGCTTATGCTGCTCAAGCTGGAGATATGTACACGCAAATCGTGGCCCAGTGTTATACAGCCTATCAGAAAGAGCTTCGTCAGTCAGAGTCGGTTGACTTTGATGATTTGATTATGCTGACCTTGCGTCTTTTTGATCAAAATCCTGATGTTTTGACTTATTACCAGCAAAAATTCCAATACATCCATGTTGATGAGTACCAAGATACCAACCATGCCCAGTACCAACTGGTCAAACTCTTAGCTTCGCGCTTTAAAAATATCTGTGTAGTTGGGGATGCGGACCAGTCTATCTACGGTTGGCGTGGTGCTGATATGCAGAATATCTTGGACTTCGAAAAGGATTATCCTCAAGCCAAGGTTGTCTTGTTGGAGGAAAATTACCGCTCAACCAAAACCATTCTCCAAGCGGCCAATGAGGTTATTAAAAATAATAAAAACCGCCGTCCTAAAAATCTCTGGACTCAAAATGCAGATGGGGAGCAAATCGTTTACTATCGTGCCAATGATGAACTGGATGAGGCTGTATTTGTAGCCAGAACCATTGATGAACTTAGTCGCAGTCAAAACTTCCTTCACAAGGATTTTGCAGTTCTCTATCGGACTAATGCGCAGTCTCGTACTATTGAGGAAGCCCTGCTCAAGTCCAATATTCCTTATACAATGGTTGGAGGAACCAAGTTCTACAGCCGTAAGGAAATCCGTGACATTATCGCTTATCTTAACCTCATTGCTAATTTGAGTGACAATATTAGTTTTGAACGTATTATTAACGAACCGAAGCGTGGAATTGGCCCGGGTACGGTTGAGAAAATCCGTGATTTTGCCAATATGCAAAACATGTCTATGCTAGATGCTTCTGCAAATATTATGTTGTCTGGAATCAAAGGTAAGGCAGCTCAGTCTATCTGGGATTTTGCCAAT
The DNA here is from genome assembly GCF_001074825.1 of Streptococcus pseudopneumoniae. Classification (GTDB taxonomy): domain Bacteria; phylum Bacillota; class Bacilli; order Lactobacillales; family Streptococcaceae; genus Streptococcus; species Streptococcus pseudopneumoniae_C. The sequence goes on along the minus strand of NZ_JUPG01000095.1, from coordinate 19,133 downwards.
ATGGTTCTGGATTTGCGGGAGCAGTTGGACCAATTAACTATTACAGAGTTGGTTGAGGCGGTTCTAGAAAAAACAGGTTACATCGATATTCTTAATGCCCAAGCGACTCTAGAAAGCAAGGCTCGAGTTGAAAATATCGAAGAGTTCCTCTCTGTGACGAAAAACTTTGACGACACCTCTGATGGTGCAGAAGAGGAAACTGGTTTGGACAAACTGAGTCGTTTCTTAAATGACTTGGCCTTGATTGCGGACACAGATTCAGGTAGTCAGGAGACATCAGAAGTGACCTTGATGACCCTGCATGCTGCCAAAGGTCTCGAGTTTCCAGTTGTCTTTTTGATTGGGATGGAAGAAAATGTCTTTCCGCTTAGCCGTGCGGCTGAAGATCAAGATGAATTGGAAGAAGAACGCCGTCTGGCCTATGTAGGTATCACGCGTGCAGAGAAAATTCTCTATCTGACCAATGCCAACTCGCGCCTGCTTTTCGGTCGTACCAACTATAACCGTCCGACTCGTTTTATTAACGAAATTAGTTCAGACTTGCTTGAGTATCAAGGATTGGCCCGTCCAGCCAATACAAGCTTTAAGGCATCTTATAGCAGTGGTGGCCTTGCCTTTGGTCAAGGTATGAGTCTTGCCCAGGCTCTTCAAGACCGTAAACACGGTGTGGCACCGAAAACTATTCAGTCAAGCGGTCTCCCATTTGGCCAATTTACAGCTGGTGCAAAATCAGCATCAAGCGAGGCAAATTGGTCCATTGGTGATGTTGCTCTCCACAAGAAATGGGGAGAGGGAACTGTTCTGGAAGTTTCAGGTAGCGGTGCTACGCAGGAATTGAAAATCAATTTCCCAGAAGTTGGTTTGAAAAAACTTTTAGCTAGTGTAGCCCCAATTGAGAAAAAAATCTAATTTTTCATCCTTCTCACGAATAATAAAGTGAGGAGGATTTTTATGTACAGTATTTCATTCCAAGAAGATTCATTATTACCAAGAGAAAGACTTGCCCAAGAAGGAGTGGAAACGCTCAGTAACCAAGAGTTGCTAGCTATTCTACTCAGAACAGGAACACGTCAGTCTAGTGTTTTTGAAATTGCCCAGAAAGTCTTGAACAATCTTTCAAGCCTAACGGATTTGAAAAAAATGACCCTGCAGGAATTGCAGAGTCTATCTGGTATCGGCCGTGTTAAGGCAATAGAATTACAAGCTATGATTGAGCTGGGCCATCGTATTCACAAACACGAAACCCTTGAGATGGAAAGTATTCTCAGTAGCCAAAAACTGGCCAAGAAGATGCAACAGGAATTGGGCCATAAAAAACAAGAGCACCTGGTGGCGCTCTATCTCAATACTCAAAATCAAATCATCCATCAACAGACCATTTTTATCGGCTCAGCTACTCGTAGTATTGCTGAACCAAGAGAGATTCTTCACTATGCAATCAAGCATATGGCGACTTCTCTCATCTTGGTCCACAATCATCCTTCAGGAGCGGTAGCCCCTAGCCGAAATGATGATCATGTCACTAAACTTGTCAAGGAAGCCTGCGACCTAATGGGAATTGTTCTCTTGGACCATTTGATTGTCTCTCACTCCAGTTATTTTAGCTATCGTGAAAAGACAGATTTAATCTAAAGTTCATTAACGATATAGTCAAAGAGGTTTTTATCTTTGGGACGATTTCCAAATAGAAATTCTGGGTGCCACTGGACACCGAGAAAGGCAACATCATCTGTACTTATGACAGCTTCAATGATACCATCCTTAGGATCATGAGCCGCAATCTTTAAGTTGGGAGCTAAATCCTTGATACTTTGGTGGTGGAAGGAGTTGATATGGGAGATTTCTCCATAGATTTCTCGAAGAACAGTATCTGGTTCGGTTACCAAGCGCTGGGTTGTGTACTCAGCAGAACAATCCTGCCAGTGGTCTTCGATATCTTGATACAGAGTTCCACCCATGGCAACGTTAAAAAGCTGAGTACCACGACAGACAGAGAAAATCGGTTTTTTCTGTTTAATAGCTTCCTTGATGAGGGCCAGTTCGAAGATATCTCTTTGAAGGTGATAGTCATCGCTGTCAATGGTTTTTGGTTCACCATAGAATTTTGGATCAACGTTTTGCCCACCTGTCAAGATGAGCTTGTCAATCATACTGATATAGTGGCTAGCCATTTCTTGATCACCAATCGGTAGGATGATGGGAATCCCTCCAGCGTCTTTAACGCCTTCCACAAAGCCTTTTGCTGCGTAACTCATCATGATGTCATCATCTGGATGAGTTTTTTCGTTTCCTGTAATCCCAATAACTGGTTTTTTCATAAAATGATTTTCGCTTTCTAATCCTCTTTTCGCATGAAATAGAGGAGGGTTTGGAGTTCACTTGTCAAATCGACATATTGAACGACCACGTCTTTTGGTAAATGCAGATGGACTGGTGAAAAACTGAGAATTCCTTTCACGCCAGCATCCACCAAGAGATTGGCAACCTCTTGTGATTTGACGCTAGGAACAGTCAGGATAGCAGTCTTCACATCAGCATCCTTGATTTTGTCCTTGATTTGGGAAATCCCGTAAATAGGAATCCCATCAGGAGTTTGGGTACCGACTTCAGGATGGTCATCTAGGTCAAAGGCCATGATAATCTTCATCTTGTTGCGCTCATGGAAGCGGTAGTGGAGAAGAGCGTGGCCCATATTTCCAATACCAACCAGCATGACATTGGTAATAGAGTTATCATTGAGCAAATCGGCAAAAAACGTCATCAGTTTTTTGACATCATAGCCAAAACCACGACGACCTAGTTCACCAAAATAGGAAAAATCACGACGTACGGTCGCTGAATCAATACCGATAGCCTCTGCAATTTGCTTAGAGTTGGCACGTTCAATCTTTTCTGCATGAAATCTCTTAAAAATTCGATAGTAGAGAGAGAGTCTTTTCGCTGTAGCTTTTGGAATAGCAGACTGTTTATCTTTCACAAAATCACAACCTTTCTATTCTTCTATTTTATATAAACATTGTGAAAAAATCAACAAAAACAAGAAAAAACTAAGAAAAATCTTAGTTTTGATGTAAAAATTCTGTATGTGATAGAAAACGGTAGAGGTCTCCGACCAGGCCTTGATAAACTTCTTGGCCCTTAAAGGTCAAAGAAGTCACATAAAGTGTATCTGGTAGGGTCACACAGCCTGATAAAGCTAGCATGAGTGCTTCATAATCTTCGTACTTGAGAGTCCGCTCTACATGATAGCTATCCTTATAGGTCAGTTCAAACATATGAGACCTATCTTTCAGATTTTGTAAAGACATCACGTTCTACCAAACTATCCATGAGGAAGTAGAATTTTTCCTGATGAATGTGGTGGTCTTCTGATTTGAAAATATCAACTAGACGAAGACCAAACTTGTCAGTGATATTGATTTTAGCCCCTGTAAGCTCCTTGTTAATGATGATTTTGAGTTGGAAGCCTTCACCGCTGTTTGGAACTTTTTCAAGTAGGCGAGTCAGTTCATAGTTACCAACCTTAGTCTCAAAAAAGGTGTTGTCCTTAAGGGTGAATTTCTTAACAGAAGGGCTAAGAGTGTAGTCGTAACGACAATTTTTTAACTGAATGGTTTTTTCAAATGCCATATGGCTAACCTCCGATAATTTCTTTTAAGGTTTTTGCGAGGGTTTGTAGATCTTCGATAGTATTTTGTGGCGACAAACTGATGCGAACGGATTCCTTCAATCGTTCTGAATTTGCCCCGTACATGGCTTCAAGAACATGGCTGGATTGGACAATGCCTGCAGTACAGGCTGAGCCAGTAGAGATAGAAATTCCAGCTAAATCTAGACGAAGGAGCAAGAGGTCGTTTTTCTGACCAGGAAATCCAATATTGAGAACATAAGGAAGATGGTGTTGTCCTCTATTCAGGTAATACTGAACTCCCTCAAGCTCCGCAAGAAAGGCAGTTTCTAGATTTTGTATATGTTGAAAATGTTCTTCTTGTTTTTCTAGGTCTTCTTTTAGGGCTGCAACCATGCCTACGATGGCAGCCAGATTTTCAGTCCCTGCACGTTTTTTCTGTTCTTGGTCTCCGCCATGTAGATAGGAATCAAAGTCCATGCTAGATGCGTAGAGAAAGCCTATTCCCTTAGGACCATGGAACTTGTGGGCAGAAGCAGTGAGAAAATCAATGCCCAATTCTTCTGGATGAATAGGAATTTTACCAATTGCCTGTACTGCATCAACATGATAGGCAGCTGGATGTTGCTTGAGTATTTGGCCAATTTCAGCAATGGGAAGTAGGTTTCCAGTCTCATTATTGGCAAACATGGTAGAAACCAAAATCGTATCGTCACGTAAGGCCTCTTGAATTTGCTGGGCTGTGATCTCTTGATTTTCTGGCTGGATAATGGTTGCTTCAAACCCAAAGTGTTGAACCAAGTAATCAATTGTTTCAAGGACAGCATGGTGCTCAATGGCAGTTGTGATGATATGTTTTCCTTGTTCTTGGTGACGAAGGCAGTAGCCGATGATAGCAGTATTGTTGCCTTCGGTCCCGCCAGAAGTGAAAAAGATATGTTGAGGTTTTGTCCCTAGTAATTGAGCTAGTTCCTGACGGGCTTCTCTCAAGAGTTTGCCAGCTTGACGACCATGACCATGGATACTAGATGGATTGCCATGGGTTTCTTGCATAACCTTAGTCATAGCTGAAATAGCAACTGCTGACATGGGAGTCGTCGCAGCATTGTCCAAATAAATCAAAGAATCACCTTATTTCTTTTTGTTGTAGGCAAAGAGTGGGCTGACTGGTTTTCTTTCGTGAATACGGACGATAGCATCACCAATTAACTCACTAGCAGTAATGTAGCATACGTTTTTAGGAGTTTTTTCTTTTGTTGCTACTGAATCAGTCACAAGAATTTCTTTAATATTAGTATTATCAAGAAGTTCAGAAGCTCCTTCGACGAAGAGGCCGTGGCTAGAAACAGCATAAATTTCTGTAGCCCCTTCACGTTCAACGATTTTAGCAGCTTCAGAGAAGGTACGTCCTGTATTCAGAATATCATCAATCAAAATTGCTTTTTTACCTTCAACATCACCGATGATATAGCCTTCGTTGCGAGTTGCATCGTCTTGAGGGTAGTCGATAATGGCGATAGGAGCATCAAGATATTCAGCCAAGCTACGAGCACGTTTTACACCTGAATTTTTAGGGCTAACGACAACAACATCTGAGCCAAGGAGACCCTTATCGCAGTAATGTTTAGCAAATAGGGGAACTGTATAGAGGTTATCGACAGGAATATCAAAGAAGCCTTGAACCTGGACAGCATGCAAATCAAGCGTAAGGATACGGTCAACACCAGCCTTAACCAGCATATTAGCCACTAGTTTAGCTGTAAGTGGCTCACGAGGTGAAGCAATACGGTCTTGACGTGCATAGCCAAAATATGGAAGGACAACGTTGATACTGTGGGCACTTGCGCGAACACAAGCATCAACCATGATCAACAATTCCATTAGGTGGTTGTTAACAGGGAAACTTGTAGACTGGATGATGTAAACATCATAACCACGGACACTTTCTTCGATATTTACTTGGATTTCTCCGTCTGAAAATTGACGTGATGATAGTTTTCCAAGTGGGACACCAACAGCTTGGGCAATTTTCTGTGCAATCTCTTGGTTAGAGTTGAGTGCGAAAAGTTTCATGTTTTTTCTATCTGACATTATAGACCGTCCTCTGTAAACTTTTTAAATCCTAGCTATATCTGCCTAGCCTATATGAACTGGGATTTTTGTATTTTATCTTTTCTATTTTACCAAAAAATAGAGATTATTTCAGCTATTTTTCATGCTTTTGACAAATCGAATCAATTTTGATGGAGCTTTTTGATAAGCAATCTGATTTTCCTCTAAAAATTGTTGGAAATCCTGTTTGCCTTGATCGTGATTTTCCACCTCAAGCTCTAATTCATAATCTGTCATATCAAAGTACTGACTCTCATCCAGTGCCATGAGGCCAATGGATGTTTGCATTTCATAGCGAAGCGTTGTTAGACAACCAAGAACCTGCCATTTTTTACTTTGGATACCATGTTTCGCTAATTCATCCAGTACGAGCCCCTGAGGAAGCTCTTCCTTAGCCAGATAATCTTCAGCATCTGTTAGTCGCAATTTTTGATTGTACTCCATGTTTCCAACACTTTGCGGGACTTTGAGTGTCAATTCAGCCCAGTCTTCAAAGGTTCGAATACGCATAGCGACTTTCTTTTCTCGTAGTTCAAAATCAGGCGTGTCGATGTAGTAATTTTTTTGAAGAACAGGAGTAACACCAGTGAACTGGTCTTTTAGACGATCATATTCATCTTTTTTCAATAGTGTTTTCAATTCAATTTCTAAATGTTTCATTTTTCTTACCTTTTCTTTATCTATGAAAGCGGATTATATGATATAATAGCTTTGTATTATTGTATATAAATCTGGAGAAAAAATCAAAGATATTTTTGAAGGATAATATGAGAACAAGGGAGAGTATATGACCTTAGAATGGGAAGAATTTCTAGATCCTTACATTCAAGCTGTTGGTGAGTTAAAGATTAAACTTCGCGGTATTCGTAAGCAATATCGTAAGCAAAATAAGCATTCTCCGATTGAGTTTGTGACTGGTCGAGTCAAGCCAATTGAAAGTATAAAAGAAAAAATGGCCCGGCGTGGCATTACTTATGCAACCTTGGAACACGATTTACAGGATATTGCTGGTTTGCGTGTTATGGTCCAGTTTGTAGATGACGTTAAGGAAGTAGTGGAGATTTTGCGCAAGCGTCAGGATATGCGGATCATACAGGAGCGAGATTACATTACTCATCGAAAGGCTTCAGGCTACCGTTCCTATCACGTGGTAGTAGAATATACGGTTGACACTATTAATGGTGCCAAGACCATTTTGGCGGAAATTCAAATACGTACCTTGGCCATGAATTTCTGGGCAACAATAGAACATTCTCTCAACTACAAGTACCAAGGGGATTTCCCAGAGGAGATAAAGAAGCGACTGGAAATTACAGCCAAGATTGCTCATCAGTTGGATGAAGAAATGGGTAAAATTCGTGATGATATCCAGGAAGCCCAGGCTCTTTTTGATCCTTTGAGTAGAAAATTAAACGACGGTGTAGGAAACAGTGACGATACAGATGAAGAATACAGGTAAACGAATTGACCTGATAGCTAATAGAAAACCGCAGAGTCAAAGGGTTTTGTATGAATTGCGAGATCGTTTGAAGAGGAATCAGTTTATACTAAATGATACCAATCCGGATATTGTTATATCCATCGGTGGGGATGGCATGCTCTTATCGGCTTTTCATAAGTATGAAAATCAACTTGATAAGGTCCGATTTATCGGTGTTCATACTGGACATTTGGGCTTCTATACAGACTATCGTGATTTTGAGTTGGACAAGCTAGTAACTAATTTGCAGCTAGATACAGGAGCAAGAGTCTCTTACCCAGTTCTGAATGTGAAGATCTTTCTTGAAAATGGTGAAGTGAAGATTTTTAGAGCATTAAATGAAGCCAGCATCCGCAGGTCTGATCGAACTATGGTGGCGGATGTTGTGATCAACGGTGTTCCTTTTGAACGCTTTCGTGGAGATGGGCTAACAGTTTCGACACCGACTGGTAGTACAGCCTATAACAAGTCGCTTGGTGGAGCTGTTTTACATCCTACCATTGAAGCTCTTCAGTTGACGGAAATTGCCAGCCTTAATAATCGTGTCTATCGAACGCTGGGCTCTTCCATTATTGTTCCTAAGAAGGATAAGATTGAACTCATTCCAACGAGAAACGATTACCATACTATTTCGATTGACAATAGTGTTTATTCCTTCCGCAATATTGAGCGTATTGAGTATCAAATCGACCATCATAAGATTCATTTTGTCGCTACACCGAGTCACACCAGTTTCTGGAATCGTGTTAAGGATGCTTTCATCGGCGAGGTGGACGAATGAGGTTTGAATTTATCGCAGATGAGCATGTCAAGGTTAAGACCTTTTTGAAAAAGCACGAGGTTTCTAAGGGACTGCTGGCTAAGATTAAGTTTCGAGGCGGAGCTATTCTGGTCAATGATCAACCGCAAAATGCAACGTATCTATTGGATATCGGCGACCGAGTTACCATTGATATTCCCGCTGAGGAAGGCTTTGAAACTCTAGAAGCTATCGAGCGCCCACTGGATATTCTCTATGAGGATGACCATTTTCTAGTCTTGAACAAACCCTATGGAGTGGCTTCTATTCCTAGTGTCAATCACTCTAATACCATTGCCAATTTTATCAAGGGTTACTATGTCAAGCAAAATTACGAAAATCAGCAGGTTCACATTGTGACCCGACTTGATAGGGACACTTCTGGCTTGATGCTTTTTGCCAAACATGGCTACGCTCATGCACGATTAGACAAGCAGTTGCAGAAGAAATCTATCGAGAAACGCTACTTTGCTTTGGTTAAAGGTGATGGACACTTGGAGCCAGAGGGCGAAATTATTGCCCCGATTGCGCGTGATGAAGACTCCATTATCACTAGACGAGTGGCTAAAGGAGGAAAGTATGCCCATACATCATATAAGATTGTAGCCTCTTATGGGAATATCCACTTGGTTGACATTCGCCTACATACTGGACGTACCCACCAAATCCGAGTCCACTTTTCTCATATTGGTTTTCCTTTGTTGGGAGATGACTTGTATGGAGGTAGTCTGGACGACGGCATCCAACGTCAGGCACTGCATTGTCACTACCTATCCTTTTATCATCCTTTTCTAGAGCAAGACTTGCAGTTAGAAAGTCCCTTGCCGGATGATTTTAGCAACCTAATTACCCAGTTATCAACTAATACTCTATAATAAAGTAATTCAGAGTATAATTTATTTTTTAAAGGAGAAAACTCATGGAAGTTTTTGAAAGTCTCAAAGCCAACCTTGTTGGTAAAAATGCTCGTATCGTTCTCCCTGAAGGGGAAGAGCCTCGTATTCTTCAAGCGACTAAACGCTTGGTAAAAGAAACAGAAGTAATTCCTGTTTTGCTGGGAAATCCTGAAAAAATTAAAATTTATCTTGAAATTGAAGGAATCGAGGATGGTTATGAAGTCATCGACCCACAACACTACGATAAATTTGAAGAAATGGTTGCTGCTTTAGTGGAGCGTCGCAAGGGTAAAATGACTGAAGAAGAAGCACGCAAGGTTTTGGTTGAAGATGTCAACTACTTTGGTGTTATGTTGGTATACTTGGGCTTGGTTGATGGAATGGTATCAGGTGCGATTCACTCAACTGCTTCAACAGTTCGCCCAGCCCTTCAAATTATCAAAACTCGTCCAAATGTAACGCGTACTTCAGGTGCCTTCCTCATGGTTCGTGGTACGGAACGTTACCTATTTGGAGACTGTGCTATCAACATCAATCCTGATGCAGAAGCATTGGCTGAAATTGCCATCAACTCAGCAATCACAGCTAAGATGTTTGGCATCGAACCTAAAATTGCTATGCTAAGCTATTCTACTAAAGGTTCAGGGTTTGGTGAAAGCGTTGACAAGGTCGTTGAAGCTACTAAAATTGCTCACGACTTGCGTCCTGACCTTGAAATCGATGGTGAGTTGCAATTTGATGCGGCCTTTGTTCCAGAAACTGCAGCTTTGAAAGCTCCTGGAAGTACAGTAGCTGGTCAAGCAAATGTCTTCATCTTCCCGGGTATCGAGGCAGGAAATATTGGTTACAAGATGGCCGAACGTCTTGGTGGCTTTGCGGCAGTAGGACCTGTTTTGCAAGGTTTGAACAAGCCAGTTAACGACCTTTCTCGTGGATGTAATGCAGATGATGTGTACAAGTTGACCCTTATCACAGCAGCTCAAGCAGTTCATCAATAAAGAGAAGTTGTACTAAATAATTCGTATTTATAATCAAAAAACGAGTCTGGGATAAAAAGATTTTGATTTTAGAAATTCTTTATTATAAAATTTAAAAATCGATATATTAGAAAAAAAGCGAACAAGACAGAAATCTGAGTGTCAGATAACTCGTTTTGTTCGCTTTTTATATTTAAGGTTAGACTTTTGTCCCAGACTCGCTTTATTATGAAAAATGTTTATTAGATCTTATACTCGTATCGGATGTTATCATTCAGACTTTGTTTTGATTGGATTATGATTGAAACTAGTTTCAAATAATTTAGAACTTTTAACTATTTTTGAAAGTAGAATCTATTGTCCATTGTGAAGTCTAAAACTGAAAATATTTATTATATAATAAGGTTAAGATAAAATATGAAAGGAGTAAAATGTCTTTCATGACGTATTGCAAAGTTGAACTTTACGCTATGCAAGATTGTTTAAATTAAAAATAATGGAAATTCCCATTAAATAGTTTAGTTTCTTTTGGAATTGCCTAGTCCTAGTGGCTAAAAATTTTAAGTCAAAAAGAAAGCGCTTTACCTAATTAGAAAATGAGAGGGAAAATATGAATCAGAGACATTTTGATAGAAAACAACGATACGGAATTCGAAAATTTGCAGTAGGGGCAGCTTCAGTAGTGATTGGAGCGGTTGTTTTTGGTGCTACACCTGCTTTGGCTCAAGAGGCACCATCAACGAGTGGTGAAACAGCAGGGCAATCTTTGCCAGAATTGCCTAAGGAAGTAGAGACAGGAAATCTGACGAATCTCGATAAGGAACTCGCAGACAAATTGGCAACAGCAACGGATAAGGGAACTGAAGTGAGCCATGAAGACTTGCAAGCAAATCCAGGGTCTGAAAAACCAGCAGAAGCATCAAACGAAAATCCAGCTACAGAGAGTGAAGACAAAGAAGAAGTTGGAAACATTCCGCGTGATTTTTATGCCAGAGAGTTGGAAAATGTCAATACTGTTATAGAGAAAGAAGATGTTGAAACCAATCCTTCAAACGGGCAAAGAGTTGATATGAAGGAGGAGTTCGACAAGCTTAAAAAACTTCAAAATGCGACCATTCATATGGAGTTTAAGCCAGATGCATCTGCTCCACGTTTTTACAACCTTTTTTCAGTTTCTAGTGATACCAAAGTAAATGAATACTTCACCATGGCCATTCTTGATAACACAGCTATCATTGAAGGTCGGGATGCTAATGGGAACCAATTTTATGGTGATTATAAAAACGCTCCTTTGAAGATTAAACCAGGTCAGTGGAATTCTGTAACCTTTACAGTTGAAAGACCCAATGCAGACCAACCAAATGGTAAGGTGCGCCTCTACGTAAATGGTGTCTTGTCACGTACAAGTCCTCAATCTGGTCGTTTCATCCAAGATATGCCAGATGTCAATCATGTGCAAATCGGTACAACCAAACGTACAGGCAAAAACTTCTGGGGCGCTAATCTTAAAGTCCGTAATCTAACGGTTTATGATCGTACCCTTTCACCAGAAGAAGTAAAAAAACGTAGTCAGCTCTTTGAAAGAGGAGAGTTGGAGAAGAAGCTTCCTGAAGGAGCAGAAGTTACTGATAAACTGGATGTTTTTGAAGGTGGTGAGAACCGCAAGCCAAATAAAGATGGTATTGCAAGCTATCGTATTCCAGCCCTGCTGAAAACGGATAAGGGAACCTTGATTGCTGGTGCAGATGAGAGACGCTTGCATCACTCTGACTGGGGCGATATCGGTATGGTTGTTCGTCGTAGTGATGATAAGGGCAAAACATGGGGAGATAGAATCGTCATCTCAAATCCTCGTGATAATGAGAATGCCAGAAGAGCTCATGCGGGATCACCAGTCAATATCGACATGGCCCTAGTTCAAGATCCGAAAACTAAGCGAATCTTCTCTATTTTTGATATGTTTGTAGAAGGTGAAGCGGTTAGAGATTTGCCAGGAAAAGCATCGCAAGCCTATGAGCAAATTGGGGATAAGGTTTACCAAGTTCTGTATAAAAAAGGTGAAGCAGGACATTATACAATTCGTGAAAATGGTGAGGTTTTTGACCCTGAAAATAGAAAGACAGAATACCGTGTTGTAGTTGATCCTAAGAAACCAGCCTATAGTGATAAGGGTGATTTGTATAAAGGTGAAGAACTGATTGGTAATGTCTACTTCGATTATAGCGACAAGAATATCTTTAGAGTTTCAAATACCAATTATCTCTGGATGTCTTATAGTGATGACGATGGAAAAACTTGGTCTGCACCAAAAGATATTACATATGGTATTCGTAAGGACTGGATGCATTTCTTAGGTACTGGGCCTGGTACAGGTATTGCCTTGCACTCAGGACCTCATAAAGGACGTCTTGTTATCCCTGCCTACACTACAAATAATGTATCCTACCTAGGTGGTTCTCAGTCTTCGCGCGTCATTTACTCAGATGATCATGGTGAAACTTGGCATGCAGGTGAGGCAGTCAATGATAATCGTCCAATAGGTAATCAAACAATTCACTCTTCAACTATGAATAATCCAGGTGCTCAAAATACGGAGTCAACCGTTGTGCAATTGAATAATGGAGATCTCAAACTCTTCATGCGCGGATTGACAGGTGATCTTCAAGTTGCTACAAGTAAAGATGGTGGAGCAACTTGGGAAAAAGATGTGAAGCGCTATGCGGATGTCAAAGATGTCTATGTTCAAATGTCAGCTATTCATACTGTGCAAGAAGGTAAGGAATATATTATCCTCAGTAATGCAGGTGGACCTGGACGATACAATGGTTTGGTGCACGTAGCACGTGTGGAAGCGAATGGGGATCTAACTTGGATCAAGCACAATCCAATTCAAAGTGGTAAATTTGCTTATAACTCCTTGCAAGATCTTGGAAATGGTGAATTTGGTTTGCTTTATGAGCATGCAACTGCCACTCAAAATGAATATACCTTGTCTTATAAGAAATTCAACTGGGATTTTTTAAGTAAGGATGGGATTGCTCCAACGAAAGCAACTGTGAAAAATGCTGTAGAGATGAGCAAAAATGTCATCGCTTTAGAATTCGATTCTGAAGTTTTGGTGAATCAGCCACCAGTTCTTAAATTGGCAAATGGAAATTTTGCGACCTTCTTGACTCAGTACGATTCAAAAACATTGCTATTTGCAGCTAGCAAGGAAGATATTGGTCAGGAAATTACAGAAATCATTGATGGTGCAATTGAGAGCATGCATAATTTGCCTGTAAGTCTTGAAGGTGCAGGAGTTCCTGGTGGAAAAAATGGTGCAAAAGCAACAATCCATGAAGTTCCAGAGTTCACAGGTGCAGTCAATGGTGAAGGTACAGTTCATGAGGATCCAGCCTTTGAAGGTGGCATCAACGGTGAGGAAGCAGCCGTTCATGATGTGCCAGACTTCTCAGGTGGTGTGAACGGCGAAGTAGCCGCTATTCATGAAGTTCCAGAGTTCACAGGTGGTATCAACGGCGAAGAAGCCGCTAAATTAGAACTTCCATCCTATGAAGGTGGCGCTAATGCGGTAGAAGCAGCTAAGTCAGAACTTCCATCCTATGAAGGTGGCGCTAATGCGGTAGAAGCCGCTAAATTAGAACTTCCATCCTATGAAGGTGGATCCGATGAAGTACAGCCTGCTAGTTCGAATTTACCAACTCTTGCGGATAGTGTAAACAAGGCTGAAGCAGCAGTGCATAAGGGGACAGGATATAAGGCTGCCCCGTCTACTGCAGTGCAGGCTATGGCGCAAGAACATACTTATCAAGCACCTGCGGCGCAGCAGCATCTCCTACCTAAAACAGGAAGTGAAGATAAGTCCAGTCTTGCAATTGTAGGATTTGTAGGGATGTTTCTCGGCTTGTTGATGATAGGGAAAAAGGGAGAATAATAGAGAAGTTGAGAACTTAAATTTTAAAAAATAAAAAGAGGTAATGGAAATAAAATTAGGTACCGACTTTTGAAGGTTAGATTTTTTCTGTCTAATCTTTTAGGTACACATCCTACCTCTTTTTATATTAATGTAACTTTATACCCATCTGTCCTTAGCCATAGATTGTCATAAAAACATGAAGTAAAAAAGTAGTAAAAATAATAAAAAACTTTGTTTTTTTTATTATAATATAGTATACTTATTATAACGAAAGTGGCTAATAGAAGCATTATTTTATCCAAGAGAATGTAAGCGATTTCTCGATGCTTGTAATGGTCTAAATAAAGAATTTATTGGAAGGGGTTTTTGAATAGTACATAAAAATAACAATGTCACCAGTTAAAGCTGGGCTCGGGCAGTAGCTGACTGCTCTAGAAGATTAGGAGTATTTGATGAAACAATATTTTTTAGAAAAAGGTCGAATCTTTAGTATTCGTAAACTGACTGTTGGTGTTGCTTCTGTAGCAGTCGGTCTTACTTTTTTTGCATCTGGGAATGTTGCGGCTAGTGAACTTGTGACAGAACCAAAACTTGAAGTTGACGGTCAATCAAAAGAAGTGGCAGATGTAAAACATGAAAAAGAAGAAGCAGTCAAAGAAGAAGTAACTGAAAAAACAGATCCTACTGCCGAGAAAGCAACAGAGGAAGCTAAAACTGCTGAAGTGGCTGGTGATGTACTCCCTGAAGAAATCCCTGATCGTGCCTATCCTGATACTCCAGTGAAAAAAGTGGATACTGCAGCTATTGTATCAGAACAAGAAAGTCCACAGGTAGAGACTAAGAGCATCTTGAAACCTACGGAAGTAGCTCCAACTGCAGGCGAAAAAGAAAATAGAGCCGTTATCAACGGTGGCCAAGACATTAAACATATCAATTATGAAGGCCAGCCAGCTACCTCAGCTGCTATGGTTTATACAATTTTCAGTTCACCTTTAGCAGGTGGAGGTAGCCAACGTTATCTCAATTCTGGATCTGGAATCTTTGTAGCTCCAAATATTATGTTGACAGTAGCTCATAATTTTTTAGTCAAGGATGCAGATACCAATGCAGGTTCTATTCGTGGTGGTGATACTACTAAGTTTTATTACAATGTAGGTTCAAATACTGCTAAGAACAATTCTTTGCCAACTTCAGGAAATACGGTTTTGTTTAAGGAAAAGGATATTCATTTTTGGAATAAAGAAAAGTTTGGTGAAGGAATTAAGAATGATCTAGCTTTAGTAGTAGCACCAGTTCCACTTTCGATTGCAAGTCCAAATAAGGCTGCGACCTTCACTCCTCTAGCAGAACATCGAGAATACAAAGCCGGAGAACCTGTTAGCACAATTGGTTACCCTACAGATTCAAGCTCTCCAGAATTGAAGGAACCAATCGTACCTGGTCAATTGTATAAGGCTGATGGTGTTGTTAAAGGTACTGAAAAATATGATGATAAGGGAACAGTTGGTGTCACTTATCGTTTGACTTCTGTATCAGGTCTTTCAGGTGGTGGAATTATCAACGGTGAAGGAAAAGTTATCGGAATTCACCAACGTGGTACTGTTGATAATGCTAACATTGCTGAAAAAGATCGCTTTGGAGGAGGGCTTGTCCTCTCGCCAGAACAATTGGCATGGGTCAAAGAAATCATTGACAAATACGGTGTTAAAGGTTGGTATCAAGGCGATAACGGCAATCGTTATTACTTCACTCCAGAGGGAGAGATGCTTCGAAATAAGACAGCTGTTATTGGCAAAAATAAATACTCTTTCGATCAAAATGGTATTGCAACGCTTCTTGAAGGTGTTGACTATGGACGAGTTGTTGTAGAACATCTAGACCAAAAAGATAATCCAGTCAAA
Organism: Streptococcus pseudopneumoniae; assembly: GCF_001074825.1. Taxonomy (GTDB): domain Bacteria; phylum Bacillota; class Bacilli; order Lactobacillales; family Streptococcaceae; genus Streptococcus; species Streptococcus pseudopneumoniae_C. Next base: position 3,421 of record NZ_JUPG01000095.1, on the reverse strand, counting down.
GAAAACGATACTTTTGTTGAAAAGACGGAAGTTGGAACTCAGTTTGACTATAACTATAAAACAGAAATTGAGAAAACTGACTTCTACAAGAAGAATAAAGAAAAATATGAGATTGTATCGATTGACGGCCAAGCTGTCAACAAGCAACTGAAAGATTCCTGGGGAGATGATTATAGCGTTGTGAGCAAGGCTCCTGCAGGAACTCGTGTCATTAAGGTTGTTTATAAAGTCAATAAAGGTTCCTTCGACCTTCGTTACCGCTTGAAAGGCACAGATCAAGAATTAGCGCCTGCAACTGGTGACAATAACGATGGTAAAGAATACGAAGTTTCCTTTGTTCACAGATTCCAAGCCAAAGAAATTGCAGGCTACCGTGCAGTCAATGCAAGCCAAGAAGCAACAATCCAACATAAAGGAGTGAACCAAGTTATTTTTGAATACGAAAAAATAGAAGATCCAAAACCAGCAACTCCTGCAACTCCAGTAGTGGATCCAAAAGACGAAGAAACAGAAATTGGAAACTATGGACCACTACCAAGTAAGGCTCAATTGGACTACCACAAGGAAGAATTGGCTGCCTTTATCCACTATGGTATGAATACCTACACTAACTCTGAATGGGGGAACGGTAGAGAAAATCCCCAAAACTTTAACCCAACTAATCTTGATACAGACCAGTGGATTAAGACTTTGAAGGATGCAGGATTCAAGCGAACAATCATGGTTGTCAAACACCATGATGGATTTGTAATCTATCCTTCTCAATATACAAAACATACCGTAGCGGCAAGTCCATGGAAAGACGGTAAGGGTGACCTTCTCGAAGAAATCTCTAAATCAGCAACGAAATATGACATGAATATGGGTGTTTACCTATCACCATGGGATGCCAATAACCCTAAATATCATGTTTCAACTGAAAAAGAGTACAACGAATACTACCTCAACCAGCTCAAGGAAATCCTTGGCAATCCTAAATACGGAAATAAGGGTAAATTTATCGAAGTGTGGATGGATGGTGCGCGTGGTAGCGGAGCTCAAAAAGTAACCTACACCTTTGACGAGTGGTTCAAGTACATCAAGAAAGCTGAAGGAGATATCGCTATCTTCTCTGCTCAACCAACAAGCGTCCGTTGGATCGGTAATGAACGTGGTATCGCTGGAGATCCAGTTTGGCATAAGGTTAAGAAAGCTAAGATCACTGACGATGTGAAGAATGAATATCTCAACCATGGAGATCCAGAAGGAGATATGTACTCTGTCGGTGAAGCAGACGTTTCTATCCGTTCAGGTTGGTTCTACCATGACAATCAACAGCCAAAATCAATCAAAGATTTGATGGATATCTACTTCAAATCTGTTGGTCGTGGAACGCCACTTCTCCTCAATATTCCACCAAATAAAGAAGGTAAATTCGCAGATGCAGACGTGGCTCGCTTGAAAGAATTCCGAGCAACCTTGGACCAAATGTATGCAACTGACTTCGCCAAGGGGGCAACTGTAACGGCAAGCTCTACCCGTAAGAATCACTTGTACCAAGCAAGCAACCTAACCGATGGTAAGGATGATACTAGTTGGGCATTGTCAAATGATGCCAAGACAGGTGAATTCACTGTCGATCTTGGTCAAAAGAGACGCTTTGACGTAGTCGAACTCAAAGAAGATATCGCTAAAGGTCAACGTATCTCAGGATTTAAGGTTGAAGTTGAGCTCAATGGTCGCTGGGTTCCATATGGAGAGGGTTCGACTGTTGGTTATCGTCGTCTTGTCCAAGGTCAACCTGTAGAAGCCCAAAAGATTCGTGTGACTATCACGAATTCACAAGCAACTCCTATTTTGACAAACTTCTCTGTTTATAAGACACCAAGTAGTATCGAAAAAACAGATGGCTATCCTCTAGGCTTGGATTACCATTCAAATACAACAGCTGATAAAGCTAATACAACCTGGTATGACGAATCTGAAGGTATCCGTGGTACATCCATGTGGACCAATAAAAAGGATGCTAGCGTAACCTACCGCTTCAATGGAACTAAGGCTTATGTCGTATCTACAGTGGATCCAAACCACGGTGAAATGTCAGTTTACGTGGATGGTCAAAAGGTTGCAGACGTACAAACTAATAATGCAGCTCGTAAACGTAGCCAGATGGTTTATGAAACAGATGACTTGGCTCCAGGTGAACATACCATCAAACTCGTTAACAAAACTGGCAAAGCTATTGCAACTGAAGGTATCTATACACTCAACAATGCTGGTAAGGGTATGTTTGAGTTGAAAGAAACTACCTATGAAGTTCAAAAAGGCCAACCTGTCACTGTAACCATTAAACGTGTTGGTGGTAGCAAAGGAGCTGCAACAGTCCATGTCGTGACTGAACCAGGAACAGGGGTTCACGGTAAGGTTTATAAGGATACAACAGCTGATTTGACCTTCCAAGAAGGTGAAACAGAAAAGACTTTGACAATTCCGACAATTGACTTTACTGAGCAAGCTGATTCAATCTTTGACTTTAAAGTGAAAATGACAAGCGCATCAGATAATGCCTTGCTTGGATTTGCTTCAGAAGCAACTGTTCGAGTAATGAAGGCTGACTTACTTCAAAAAGACCAAGTCAGTCATGATGACCAGGCCAGTCAACTTGATTATAGCCCAGGTTGGCATCATGAAACCAATTCGGCAGGTAAATACCAAAATACTGAGTCTTGGGCCTCCTTTGGTCGTTTGAATGAAGAACAGAAGAAAAATGCTAGCGTAACAGCCTATTTCTATGGAACAGGTCTTGAAATTAAAGGTTTTGTTGATCCTGGACATGGTATCTACAAGGTTACTCTAGATGGTAAAGAACTTGAGTATCAAGATGGTCAAGGAAATGCTACTGATGTCAATGGTAAGAAGTACTTCAGTGGAACAGCAACTACACGTCAAGGTGATCAGACTCTTGTTCGTTTGGATGGACTCGAAGAAGGTTGGCACGCTGTAACCTTGCAATTGGATCCAAAACGAAATGATACCTCTAGAAATATTGGTATTCAAGTTGATAAGTTCATCACTCGTGGAGCAGATAGCGCTCTTTATACCAAAGAAGAATTAGTTCAAGCTATGAAGAACTGGAAGGATGAATTGGCTAAATTTGACCAAACAAGTTTGAAGAATACTCCAGAGGCGCGTCAAGCCTTCAAGTCAAACTTAGATAAATTATCTGAACAACTTTCAGCAAGTCCAGCCAGTGCTCAAGAAATTCTGAAAACAGCCACAGCCTTGCAAGCTATTCTTGATAAGGAAGAAAACTATGGTGTCGAAGCAACACCATCCCAGCCAGAAGAGCCTAGCTATGACAAGGCCATGGCAAGTTTATCAGAGGCTATTCAAAACAAGAGCAAGGAACTAGGCAGCGATAAAGAAGCTAAGAAGAAACTAG
>NZ_JUPG01000094.1 GCF_001074825.1 Streptococcus pseudopneumoniae | reverse complement strand
TGATGTGCTTGCGCTCGTTGAAGCCGATGTGCTTGCTGACGTACTTGCGCTTGTTGAAGCTGACGTGCTTGCTGATGTACTTGCGCTTGTTGACGCTGACGTGCTTGCTGATGTACTTGCGCTCGTTGAAGCTGATGTACTTGCTGATGTACTTGCACTTGTTGAAGCTGACGTGCTAGCCGACGTACTTGCACTTGTTGAGGCTGATGTACTTGCTGATGTGCTTGCCGATGTGCTTGCGCTTGTTGACGCTGATGTACTTGCTGACGTGCTTGCACTTGTTGAAGCTGACGTGCTTGCTGATGTGCTTGCACTTGTTGAGGCTGACGTGCTAGCCGACGTACTTGCACTTGTTGAG
>NZ_JUPG01000093.1 GCF_001074825.1 Streptococcus pseudopneumoniae | reverse complement strand
TTCTTTCAAAGATAGCTAGTTCTTCCAATTGCCGTGTATTATCAACTAGATGATTTACAATGAGATCATGATGTTCTTTTGGAGTTGCGCGTGCTTGATTTGGGTTGACAGCATACAGTTCTTCGTATCGGATAAGAGTACTCAGATAGGACAATTCGGGCTTGGTTGCGATTATGGCTAATTGTACTTCATATCCCTTACTTTTCAAGAGTTGGGCTGTTTTCTTTGGAACGTCAATCGTTCGTAGAGTTCCCTCAATCAGCAGATTGTATCCCAAATGACTCAATTCGGTTACTAAAGACTCTACCATTTGCCCTGCAAAATCTTTGGTGTATTCAACACTGTCTTTGCCATATTCTTGCTGCAGTTCTAAATAGTGTGGATGCTGAGAACGAAAACTATCGCCATCTATGATAACAATATTTGATTGAAATTCTTTCTGTTTAATACGATGAATTGTAGTCTTACCAGCTCCACTTTGCCCTCCAAG
>NZ_JUPG01000092.1 GCF_001074825.1 Streptococcus pseudopneumoniae | reverse complement strand
CATCAAGCGTTGAACTCTTTTATGATTTACCAGATAACCACGATTTCTTAGTTCTAAATGAACCCGACGATAACCATAATTTCCCTTGTGTTCGATAAAAATGGATTGAATTTCATCTTTAAGCTCTTGGTCCTTATCTGGTTTATCTAGCTGTTTCAAGTGATAGTAGTAGGTCGAACGAGCTAGTTTAATGGCTTTTAGAAGAATATCTAACGAAAACTCAGTCATTAATTCTTGAACAATTTCTGTCTTTCTTCTTTCTCTTTTTCCTCCTTCAATC
>NZ_JUPG01000091.1 GCF_001074825.1 Streptococcus pseudopneumoniae | reverse complement strand
GTGAAGAGAATGTTTAACTCTGTTAAAAACGCTACAACACGTTTGACTTCAGGTGCTCGTGACCCACGTAATGGCAAGAGCATGGGTCAAGGGACAGGTGGAAGAGCTGCAACGGTATCTTCACAATGGACTAAACAGGATAACTTGTTAATCTATCAACGATTCCGTGCAACTGATTTTTATGGAAACATTAGGAATAACGATAGACAATTCACAGAGAATAAAGTGGATATGACAGCTCGAACTCAGATGATTGATGGGCAGAAATATCTAGTTTACGATGTCTTCTTTAATAACGATGGGCGGTCCATGGTTAACTTGAGTAGACAACAACTATATAATGTTATTTTACCTCCAAAAATTTTAGATTTACAATCTAACGGTCTTTATAAGTCAGACACTATTAGAGATTTATACTTTGAGACATATAGAAGAAATAATCAAAATGAAGGCGGGACTCTTTCCCAAAATCCTGATAAATTCAGATATGAGTCAACTCAACATTTTCACTTTAAAAATGATCATGATGTATCTAAAGGGAGACTAACATATTTTTACAATGTAGGTGTTCGTCAGAATAACGCCTATAATCAAGATATGAGAGATAATTTTAAAAACAATAAAAATGATCAATTTTTAAAAGATGCAGTAGCATTAGATGGAGTGTACAAGCAGTGGAGTTATGGTATAGGGGTGAAGACCAATGATCCAACAGCTGCTGTACATATGCATTTTAAAGCTAAATTAAGACCAGGTGTAACGGATGAAGCTGTTCAAAAAGCATTTACCTTAGCCATTGCAGGTACTTATGGAGGGACAACAAACCAATCGTATGTTTTTGGATCAGGGAAAAAGAATGAAGAAAATGTAGAACCGACATTAGGAGAAAAACAAAATAAACGATATCCTATTATCGGTAAAGAAGTTACAAAAACAGTTGGGGATTCTCTTGAAGAAAATCCAGTAGCAAGCGGTTTGGTAACGCGTGATAATGGAACTAAAGAGTTCCCTGACGGAATGTCTTGGGAGTTTCTAAATGGGAAACCAAATACTAATACAGCAGGAGTATTCAAGCCTCAAGTAAAAGCTACCTACAGCGATAATTCTTCGAATACTACTACTGCTACATTAATTGTTAAACCTAAAAAACCGGCTATTACAACAAGTGTAGAGAACAAAAAAGGCTTAACAGGTCAACAAATTACTGTAAATGTTGGAAGTGGAGTGCCAAAAGGTTCTACTGTTAATTTATATGATGGTAATAAAATTATCGGAACAGTAAAAACTAATGGAGGAGAAACTGCAACAGTTACAGTTACAGAAGCTCTACCAGGGAAGTCTATTACAGCTGTAACAGTAGTTACTAATACTGATGGAACAGTAACTTCTGATAAAAGTAATCCTGTTACTCCGACAGAAGCACCAGATACCCAAAAACCTACATTAGAAATTTCACGAAAAAGCCAAACAGTAGTAGAAGGTGAAAAAGTAACCTTCACAATAACAGCAAGAGATAATAAAGTTGTTACGATAGAAGGTAAAGATTTCACTGACAAATATGGTGATAGACTTCTTTCTCGTCAAGCAACAAATAATAAGGTAAAGATTACTGACACTGAAAAAGTAATTGAAATTACTATTACAACTAAGAAAGAAGACGTTGGTGGACCACATGAGATTACTTTCGGAGCTCATGATGATGCAGGTAATAAAGCTGACCCTGTAAAATTTACTTTCAATGTAACACCACGTGATAACCAAAAACCAATCGTTGAAGTTGGCGGAATTCGTTTAACAGAGAATGAACCACAATCTGCACAGTTTTATGTCTATCGTGGAGCTACATTTAATCCGACTGTGAAAGCCTGGGATAACTCAGGTAACATTACTTCTATGAGTGTTGAGAACTTACCAAATGGATCTAAAGCTCAAACTTATACACCTCAAACTGGAAAAGATGGAAGTACGGAAGATAAAAAATACACTACGAGCCTATCTACAGGTACTGTAGCAGATACACAAACACTAGGAGATCACGTAGCTAAGTTCAGAATTTCTGATGGTGTAAATAGTGCTATCTATCAGATGAAGTATAAAGTTGTCGATGTTGTTGTGGAAAACACACCTAAGACAGTCGAATTAAACAGCAAGTCAGGTGATCCAAATGAATACCTAAATACAGCTGGTAAGCAAGACAAGTCAGGTAAACCAGTTGTAGAATCGCAAGCAGATGTCCACTTCCCAGTAGGAATGAAATTCCGTTGGGACAATGCTAATGGATCAGATACGAATATAACTTTATCTAAAGTAGGAACACAAACTCATAAAGCGATTGCGGTGTTCCCTAAAAATCCAAGTCAGCGTGGTAGTGTCCAAGTATTTGCACCAGAAAAAGCTGAGAGAGATGTTGTTTTCAATGTAGTGGATAATGAAAAACCAAAAGCAAGTCTAAATGGAAAAGAGTTATCAGAAACTGCTAATGAACCAATCTTTACAGTTTATCGTGGAGCTACATTTAACCCAGAGCTAAAAGTATCGGATAACTCTGGTGTGATTTCTAAAGTAGAAGTTAAGGGAGGACTTCCAAAAGGAGTGACTCCAGATCCAGGAGCAACTCCATCTACATTTACAGCTCAAACAGGTAAAGATGGAAGTTCAGAAGATAAGAAATATAAAACTCGCTTATCTTCAGGAACTGTATTGGATACTGAAACTTTAGGAGTACATGAATCAACTATTCATGTAGAAGGAAGTAATCCTTCAGATAGCCGTGATTTCAAATTCAAGTACCGCGTAGTTGATATTGAAACTAAAAATGTTGATAAAAACGGTATCGCAAAAGTACCAGTTGCTTCAACATTAAATAAAGATAATAGTTCTAAAAATATTGATGCGCATAACTATCTGAAAGTAGTCGATAGTCAAGATAAAGCAGATCGTGGTAACAATTATTTACCAAGTGGTATGACTTGGACATGGAAAGACAGAAACGGCGTTAATAAAGATCGAGGAACAACACTTGACAATTCAGGTAAATATACTCGAACTGCAACAGCAATCTTCCCAGGCACTAAAGCTAATAATATGACAGATGATACTAGCACGACCAGAGATGTATTTGCACCAGCAGAAATCAAGCGTAAAGTAATTCTAGCAGTAACACCAACAGCACCTACCGTAGAAGGTAAAGAGAATGGTAGTGTAACAATTACCCCACCAAAACAACCTGATAGTACTAATCAACAAGATATTGATAAAATTACTCTTACTTATACACCGACAGGTCAAACAAGTCCAGAAACTGTAACAGTTACGAAATCTGGAAGCAAATGGACTGTAAATGGTAAGTCTGATGATAAAGTATCAGTATCACCTGAAGGAGTTGTAACAATTTCTGATGCTGAAATTGCAGATAAAACAGAAGTAACTGCAAAAGTTTCTAAGAACATTGATGGTGTACTTACTCTTGAGAGTCCTGTAGCTAGAGGAACAGCAAATGGACCTTTAGCAGCTGAGGTTACAAACCCAGCACCAGTTCCGGAAAAAGCACCAATTACACCAGTTACAGTTGTGACACCTAACAAACCAGGTTCAAGCATTACAGTAGATGGCCCAGTAAATGGTTTAACAGTAGATGAAGAAGGTAAACTTAAAGGAAAACCAGAGGTAAATGATTGGAAACCAAAAGAAGAAGAACGCACAGTTGAAATTCCGGTTAAAGTTACAAAAGGTGGCGAGACAGTTACTGTGAAAGTTCCAGTTCCAATTTTACGCGATACAGATGGAGACGGTATTCCAGATAAAGAAGATTCAGATGATGACAACGATGGAATTCCAGATGAGGAAGAAATCAAAAATGGAACAGATCCAAAAGTAGCGGATAACTTAACAGGAACAGTAACAGAAAAAACTGTACCAGAGAAAAAAC
>NZ_JUPG01000090.1 GCF_001074825.1 Streptococcus pseudopneumoniae | reverse complement strand
AAACAGTGTTTTGAGCTGACTTCGTCAGTCTTATCTACAACCTCAAAGCAGTGCTTTGAGCAATCTGCGGCTCGCTTACTAGTTTGCTCTTCGATTTTCATTGAGTATAACAGATAAGAAAGAGAATGGATAAGAACGTGCAGGAACCAGTGAAATTATTTCAATACAATACCCTTGGAGCTTTGATGGCAGGCCTTTATGGTGGTACCATGACAGTAGGAGAATTGTTGGAGCATGGTGATCTTGGTTTAGGAACCTTGGATTCCATTGATGGAGAATTGATTGTCTTGGATGGCAAGGCATATCAAGCTAAGGGATCAGGAGAGCAACCAGAAATTGTGGAAGTATCACCAGATGCCCTTATTCCTTATGCAGCAGTAGTACCGCATCAGGCAGAGGTCATTTTCCGTCAGCGCTTTGAGATGACAGACAAGGAATTGGAAGAACGAATCGAGTCATATTATGATGGGGAAAATCTTTTCCGCTCAATTAAGATTCGTGGCGAATTTTCACATATGCATGTGCGCATGATTCCCAAGTCGACACCAGATACCAAGTTTGCTGAGGTCGCAACTCATCAACCTGAATATAGTCGTGATAACGTGGCGGGAACCATCGTTGGTTTCTGGACGCCAGAGATTTTCCATGGGGTCAGTGTGGCGGGCTACCATCTGCACTTCATCTCAGATGATTTGACTTTCGGTGGACATGTCATGGACTTTGTCATCAAGGAAGGCATTATCGAGGTAGGAGCAGTTGACCAGTTGGACCAACGTTTCCCAGTCCAAGACCGTCAATACTTGTTTGCTAAGTTCAATGTTGACGAGATGAAAAAAGATATTGAAAAGGCGGAATAGGAGAAGAAAATGACCATTCATATTATCATTACCATGGTGCTGTTGCTAGCTTTTCTGTTTGGGAGCATTTGGTATGCCAAAAAGAAATACCAGATTAATCTAGCTGTCTTGGGCTTGGGGGCTGTTGCTTTCTTTGTCTCTTCACAGATTTTAGAAAAACTGGTGCATATCTTAGTTTTGCATCCTCAAAAAGACGGTAGTATTACCCTCTTGCAGGATCATCCACTTCTCTATATCATCTATGGCCTAGTCATGGCAGCATTTTTTGAGGAAACTGCTCGTCTTATTTTCTTCAAATGGTTGGAGAAAAAGAGAAGTTTGGAAAAGGCAGATGCCTTGGCTTATGGATTGGGGCATGGTGGCTTGGAGTTGATTTTCCTAGGTCTTACTAGTTTGATTAATCTCTACATCGTTCTCTCAGCAGTTCAAACGCAAAATCCACAGGTTATGCAATTGCTGTCTGAAAATATGTTGAAAACTATTCAGTCGCTATCAGTCTGGCAGATTTATTTGCTTGGTTTTGAGAGAATCTTGGCGCTAGGTTTCCAATTACTCTTGACTGTTTGGGTTTACCAAGCTGTTCGCCAGAAGAACTGGATTTATCTCCTAGCGGCCTATGGCATACATGCCTTTTTTGATCTGGCACCATCTCTTGCCCAAGTTGGCTGGTTGACCAATCCAGTCTTGGTTGAAGTGGTTCTAGCACTTGAACTTGTTCTGCTTGCCTATGGAACAAAGGCAGTCTTTTGCAAAAAATCATAAGAAAAAGGGGGAAACCTCTTTTTTTGTTTAAAATAAGCTCAAGATTTTTTAGGGTCGTCAAATGGTCTTAAAAATGGTATAATGGAATGAATTTTGTAAAAGGAAGAGTGTCATGTCAGTAAAAGAAAAAATGCTTGAAATCTTAGAAGGGATTGATATCCGTTTTAAAGAACCCTTGCAGAGCTATAGTTATACAAAAGTAGGTGGAGAGGCTGATTATCTGGTCTTTCCACGAAATCATTTTGAGTTGGCTCGCGTTGTCAAATTTGCCAATCAAGAAGATATCCCTTGGATGGTTCTTGGAAATGCTAGCAACATCATCGTTCGTGATGGTGGGATTCGTGGATTTGTCATCTTGTGTGACAAGCTCAATAATGTTTCCGTTGATGGCTATACCATCGAAGCTGAAGCTGGTGCTAACTTGATTGAAACGACACGCATTGCCCTTCGTCATAGTTTGACTGGTTTTGAGTTTGCTTGTGGTATTCCTGGAAGTGTCGGTGGTGCTGTCTTTATGAATGCAGGTGCCTATGGTGGCGAGATTGCCCACATCTTGCAGTCTTGTAAGGTCTTGACCAAGGATGGAGAAATTGAGACCCTGTCTGTCAAGGATTTGGCTTTTGGGTACCGCCATTCAGCTATTCAAGAGTCTGGTGCAGTTGTCTTGTCAGCTAAATTTGCCCTAGCTCCAGGAGCCCATCAGGTTATCAAGCAAGAAATGGACCGCTTGACGCACCTACGTGAACTCAAACAACCTCTAGAATACCCATCTTGTGGTTCGGTCTTTAAGCGTCCTGTTGGTCATTTTGCAGGTCAATTAATTTCAGAAGCTGGCTTGAAAGGCTATCGTATCGGTGGCGTAGAAGTGTCAGAAAAACACGCAGGATTTATGATCAATGTTGCTGACGGAACGGCTAAAGACTACGAAGACTTGATTGAGTCTGTGATCGAAAAAGTCAAGGAACACTCTGGCGTTACTCTTGAGAGAGAAGTCCGTATTTTAGGTGAAAGCAAGTAGGAAGCTTTGGCTAAAAAGCTGCTGCTATGTCATGGAAAGGGGGTGAAAGCCTATCGTCAGTGCAGAAAAATGTAGGCAGTTCAATCTCCTACACGAGCTAGTAGCGGCCTGACAGAGCCTTGATCTGTTAATCTATGAAAAAGAAGGAATAAATGACAATTGAAAAAACCAATTATTGAATTCAAAAACGTCTCTAAAGTTTTTGAAGACAGCAACACCAAGGTTCTCAAAGATATCAACTTTGAGTTGGAAGAAGGGAAATTCTATACCCTTCTAGGCGCATCTGGTTCAGGGAAATCAACTATCCTAAACATCATTGCAGGTTTGCTAGATGCGACGACAGGAGATATTTTGCTGGACGGTGTCCGTATCAATGACATCCCAACCAACAAGCGTGACGTCCATACGGTCTTCCAATCCTATGCCTTGTTTCCACATATGAATGTGTTTGAAAATGTTGCTTTTCCGCTCCGCTTGCGCAAGATTGATAAGAAAGAAATCGAGAAACGCGTAGCGGAAGTTCTCAAGATGGTTCAGTTGGAAGGTTACGAAAAACGTTCCATTCGTAAACTATCTGGAGGACAACGCCAGCGTGTGGCTATTGCCCGTGCCATCATCAACCAACCTCGTGTGGTTTTGTTGGACGAGCCTCTGTCAGCGCTTGACTTAAAATTACGAACAGATATGCAGTACGAACTGCGTGAACTACAACAACGATTGGGCATTACCTTTGTCTTTGTCACTCACGATCAGGAAGAAGCGCTGGCCATGAGTGACTGGATTTTTGTTATGAATGATGGTGAGATTGTCCAGTCTGGAACACCTGTGGATATCTACGATGAGCCGATCAATCACTTTGTTGCGACCTTTATCGGTGAGTCAAATATCTTGCCAGGAACCATGATTGAGGACTACTTGGTTGAGTTTAACGGCAAACGCTTCGAAGCGGTCGATGGGGGGATGAAGCCAAATGAACCTGTTGAGGTCGTGATTCGTCCAGAGGACTTGCGTATTACCCTTCCTGAAGAAGGCAAGCTCCAAGTTAAGGTCGACACCCAGCTCTTCCGTGGAGTCCACTATGAAATTATCGCCTATGACGAACTTGGAAATGAATGGATGATCCACTCAACTCGTAAGGCCATCGTGGGTGAGGAAATCGGTCTGGACTTTGAACCAGAAGACATCCACATCATGCGTCTCAATGAAACCGAAGAAGAGTTCGATGCTCGTATCGAAGAATACGTGGAAATCGAAGAGCAAGAAGCAGGTCTGATCAATGCAATCGAGGAGGAAAGAGATGAAGAAAACAAGCTCTAAACTCTTTGTAGTGCCCTACATGCTTTGGATTGCCCTCTTTGTCTTGGCACCCTTGGTCTTGATTTTCGGTCAATCCTTTTTCAATATCGAAGGCCAGTTTAGCATAGAAAACTATAAATCTTACTTTGCGTCACAAAACTTGACCTACCTCAAAATGAGCTTTAACTCCGTGCTTTATGCAGGAATTGTGACCTTTGTAACCTTGCTTATCAGCTATCCAACAGCCCTCTTTTTGACCCGTCTCAAGCACCGTCAACTTTGGCTCATGCTGATTATCCTGCCAACCTGGATCAATTTGCTCCTTAAAGCCTATGCCTTTATTGGGATTTTTGGTCAAAATGGCTCTATTAACCAATTCCTTGAATTTATCGGAATCGGTTCGCAACAGTTGCTCTTTACCGATTTCTCCTTTATCTTTGTCGCAAGCTACATCGAGCTTCCCTTTATGATTTTGCCGATTTTCAATGTCTTGGACGATATGGATAACAATCTCATCAATGCCAGCTATGACCTCGGTGCGACCAAGTGGGAGACCTTCCGACATGTTATCTTTCCTCTATCGATGAACGGTGTGAGAAGTGGAGTTCAGTCTGTCTTTATTCCTAGCTTGAGTCTCTTCATGCTGACCCGTTTGATTGGTGGGAATCGCGTTATCACCTTGGGGACAGCCATTGAACAGAATTTCCTGACCAATGATAACTACGGTATGGGTTCAACCATCGGTGTGATTCTCATCCTGACCATGTTCATCACCATGTGGGTGACCAAGGAAAGGAGAGAACGATGAAAAAATTTGCCAACCTTTATCTGGGACTGGTCTTTCTTGTCCTCTACCTGCCGATCTTTTACCTGATTGGCTATGCCTTTAACGCAGGCAACGACATGAATAGCTTTACAGGCTTTAGCCTCAGCCATTTTAAAACTATGTTTGGCGATGGTCGTCTCATGTTGATTGTGACCCAGACCTTTTTCTTGGCCTTCTTGTCAGCCTTGATTGCGACCATTATCGGGACTTTTGGAGCTATTTACATTTACCAGTCTCGTAAGAAATACCAAGAAGCCTTTCTTTCACTCAATAATATCCTCATGGTTGCGCCTGATGTTATGATTGGTGCCAGCTTCTTGATTCTCTTTACCCAACTCAAGTTTTCACTTGGCTTTTTGACTGTTCTATCTAGTCACGTGGCCTTCTCGATTCCTATCGTGGTCTTGATGGTTTTGCCTCGACTCAAGGAAATGAACGGTGACATGATTCATGCGGCCTATGACCTTGGTGCCAGTCAATTTCAGATGTTCAAGGAAATCATGCTTCCTTACCTGACTCCGTCTATCATTGCAGGTTATTTCATGGCCTTCACCTATTCGCTAGATGACTTTGCTGTGACCTTCTTTGTAACGGGAAATGGCTTTTCAACCCTGTCAGTCGAGATTTACTCTCGTGCTCGTAAGGGGATTTCGCTAGAAATCAATGCTCTGTCTGCCCTTGTCTTTCTCTTTAGTATTATCCTAGTTGTTGGATATTACTTTATCTCACGTGAGAAGGAGGAGCAAGCATGAAAAAACTCTATTCATTTTTAGCAGGAATCGTAGCCATTATCCTGGTCTTGTGGGGAATTGCGACTCATCTCGATAGTAAAATCAATAGCCGAGATAGTCAAAAACTGGTTATCTACAACTGGGGAGACTATATCGATCCTGAACTCTTGACTAAGTTTACAGAAGAAACAGGAATCCAAGTCCAGTACGAGACCTTTGACTCCAACGAAGCCATGTATACCAAGATCAAGCAAGGGGGAACGACCTACGATATCGCCATTCCTAGTGAATACATGATTAACAAGATGAAGGACGAAGACCTCTTGGTACCGCTTGACTATTCAAAACTTGAAGGTCTTGAAAATATCGGGCCAGAGTTCCTCAACCAGTCCTTTGACCCAGGAAATAAATACTCTATTCCTTACTTCTGGGGAACCTTGGGAATTGTCTACAATGAAACCATGGTAGAGGAAGCACCTGAGCATTGGGATGATCTCTGGAAGCCAGAGTATAAGAACTCTATCATGCTTTTTGATGGGGCGCGTGAGGTATTGGGTTTAGGTCTCAACTCTCTGGGCTACAGCCTCAACTCCAAGGATACCCAGCAGTTGGAAGAGACAGTTGATAAGCTCTACAAATTGACTCCAAATATCAAGGCTATTGTGGCGGATGAGATGAAGGGCTACATGATTCAGAACAATGCTGCTATCGGTGTGACCTTCTCTGGTGAAGCCAGCCAAATGCTAGAGAAAAATGAAAATCTACGCTATGTGGTACCGACTGAGGCCAGCAACCTTTGGTTTGACAATATGGTCATTCCCAAAACAGTCAAAAACCAAGATGCAGCCTATGCCTTTATCAACTTTATGTTGAAACCCGAAAATGCTCTCAAAAATGCAGAGTATGTCGGCTATTCAACACCAAACCTACCATCTAAGGAATTACTCCCAGAGGAGAAAAAAGAAGATAAAGCCTTCTATCCAGATGCTGAAACCATGAAACACTTAGAAGTTTATGAAAAATTTGACCATAAATGGACAGGCAAATATAGCGATCTCTTCCTACAGTTTAAAATGTATCGGAAGTAGAAGTTAGCAGTTACGAAACGAATCAGTCAAGCTGGTTCGTTTTTTAGAAAAAATAGAAATCATGGTATAATAGTTTTAGGGTGAGAGTTATTAGTATTGTTTATAGCATCTCTGAAAATTTAATTCCAAAGGAGTTCAAAATGAGTCAGATTACGCAAATGCATATATATATATATATATATATATATATATATAACCTAATAAAAAAATGCAAAAAATATAGATTGAAACCTACTGAAAATCCAGTAGGCTTTTTGCGTTTCTTGGAGGTATCTAATGGCTAAAAAGTTATTAAATATCACTGAGATTGAGGATAGAACCAAGGTTTTAGTAGAGAATATTAATAAATCGACATTCATTATTGATTTTGTTTCATTGTTTGACATTACTAAAACGACCATAACAAGAGCAAGTAAAGTGGCATCTGATGATTTTATAATAAAAAACAGATTGTATTTTCGTAAAGTTGAAAATCAGCCATTACTTGCTCTGACTGAGATTGATAAAGAGTTGGATGGTCAGGTACGTAAATCTCGATTTATTATTACAACAGATTTTCAAGAATTATATGCAAAGGATACACAGACAGGACTGACTCTAGCAATTTCTTTTAATGATTTACCAGCCCATTGTGATTTCTTCTTACCTTGGAATGGTATTGAAAAGATTGATTATGATAAGGAAAATCCTGCTGATGTAAAAGCGGCAGAGCGTTTCACCAAACTTTATGACGAACTAATTTCTATCAATCCTGAACTAGCAATCACTGAAATTGATGGTAAATCATTTAATCTATTTTTGATTCGTGTTCTTTTTCTACTATTTGCAGAAGATACAAATATCATCTCCAAGGGAGCTTTCACAAATGTTATTAAGCTGAGGACATCTGAAGATGGTTCTGACTTGAATGAGTGTGTTAGAAAACTATTTACAGTTTTAGATATGCCTGAACTTAGTCGTCAGGATTTGGAGTCGTGGTTATCAGATTTTCCCTATGTAAATGGTAAGCTTTTTTCAGAGCCACATCATGACCTTATTTTCAATAAAAGAACTCGTCAATTACTCATTGAAGCAGGGGAATTGTTAAACTGGAATGAAATCAATCCAGATATTTTGGGATCAATGATTCAAACTGTGGCAAATGCAGAAGCAAGATCAACATCGGGTATGCACTATACTAGCGTGCCTAATATTATGAAGGTCATCAAACCACTATTTTTAGATAATTTACGAGCAGCATTTACGGAATTAGAAGAACGAGCTGATTACTATATAGGAGGTGGTGATTTTAGAGAGGAACATCGTCGCAAGGAATTACGACAAATCTTACCTAAGTTAGAAGAGTTACTCACTCGTATGGCCTCCATCAAGTTTTTAGACCCTGCCTGTGGTTCTGGAAATTTCCTCATCATTACCTATAAAGAACTTCGTCGTTTAGAGATTAATATCTTAGTCAAACAGCGTGAAATTCGTGATTCTTTGAATGAAAAAGCCGTTTATCAAGGAGCATTGATTGCTGATGCATCTAAGATTTCTCTATCCCAGTTTTCAGGAATTGAATTAGATGATTTCGCTCATGAAGTAGCAAGGCTATCCTTGTATATAGCAGAACACCAGATGAATGTGGAGATGGAAGAAGCACTTGCTGATGTCCATCCAAGGCTACTCCCCTTAAGAGAAGCTGGGAATATCGTTTGTGGGAATGCCCTAAGAATTGACTGGGAAACTGTTTTGAATGCTAAGGAAGATGACGAAGTTTATATATTTGGGAATCCGCCGTATATAGGCTCTAAAAAAATGACTCTGGAACAAAAGAAGGAACTAGAAAATGTGATTTGTTCAGAAATTTCTTCTAAAAAATTAGATTATATTTCGGGATGGTTTTATAAGGCAACTCACCTTATTTATGGTAAAAATGCTCAATATGCTTTTGTAACAACAAATTCAATAAATCAAGGTGAACAAGTTTCAATTTTGTGGAATGTCCTTCTACGATATGGCCAAATTTCCTTTGCGTATCAATCTTTTAAATGGAATAATAGCGCGGCCCATAATGCAGGGGTTACAGTTACGATTATTGGATTTTCAAATAAAAATGATAAGAAAAGAATTATATATAGTGATAAGGGAGAAAGTTATGGAAAGAATATAAATCCCTACCTAACTTTTGCAGATGATATTATTGTATCTAATCACAATGATTCAGATAAGTTAAATAATTTTCCAAAAATAGTTTTTGGGAATATGCCAAGAAGTAAATATCTAATATTGACAAATGATGATAAAAATAAATTAGTTCAAAGATATCCTGAAACTGAAGTATATTTTAAAAAGTATATTGGAGCAGATGAGTATATCAATGGAAATTTTAGATATACTATTTGGATTGATCAAGATGAATATACTAAATTAAATAAGATCCAGGAATTCCATCAATTATTTGAAAATGTAAGACAAGAACGCCTGAATTCTAAGGCTGCTGGAACAAGAGAAACTGCGTCTACGCCATGGAAATTTGTACAACGAGGTGAATGGGACGATATGTTTTCTAAGGGGAAAATAGAAGGGAAGTTTCAACTGTTAGTTCCTGCTGTTACTTCAGAAGATAGAGATTATATACCAATGGGATTTGTGGGAGACGATACAATTATTTCAAATCGTTGCTATATTGTGTATGATACTCCAATTTGGTTACTTGGATGTCTTGTTTCTAAAATGCACATAAAATGGTTTCAAGCGGTCGGTGGAAAATTAGAAACTCGATATAGTTATTCAGCTGGACTAGTCTATAATACATTCCCAATTCCAGAACTTTCAGATGCTCGAAAAAATATGCTTGAAGAAGCTGTTTTTGAAATGCTGGATGTTCGAGAAGAAGAAGGTGGAACATTGGCTGAGTTGTACGGTGGTGCCAATAAACCAATGAATGACCGTCTTCGTCAAGCACATGAAAAAATTGATGGTATCGTAGAACGTGCCTATCAGCAAAAGCCTTTTGAATCAGATGAGGAAAGGCTCAGTGTCTTATTGAACCTGTATAAAGAAATGACAGAAAAGGAAGCGAAATGACCTCAAATATATTTGAAATTAATTACAATGGTACAGGTGCTAGTCAATCAAATAATGCACTTGGAATGCGTGAAATGCAGGAGCGAGTATATGCTAAGAGAACTTCTCAACACTTACTGATTAAGGCTCCTCCTGCCTCTGGTAAGTCGAGAGCTCTGATGTTTATTGCTCTTGATAAACTACATGCTCAAGGCCTGAAAAAAGCTATTATATCTGTTCCAGAAAGGTCTATCGGAAAATCGTTTCGTTCAACTAAATTGACTGAATATGGTTTTTACTGGGATTGGGAAGTGCTTCCAAAAAATAATTTGACTGAACAAGGAACCAGCAAAAGTAAGGTAAAACAGTTTGTAGACTTTATGCATTCAGAGTCGCCTGATGATAGAGTTTTAATCTGTACGCATGCCACCTTGCGTTTTGCATTTGAACAGCTGGCTGATAGTGATTTTAATGATGTTCTTTTAGCTATCGATGAATTTCATCATGTATCTCAAGACGATAATTCAGTTTTAGGAAATGCCTTGAGAAACATATTAGCCAATTCAACAGCCCATGTAGTAGCTATGACAGGATCCTACTTCCGTGGAGATTCTGTACCTATTTTGGCGCCTGAAGATGAGCAAAAATTTGATAAGGTATCCTATACTTATTATGAACAGTTGGAGGGATACCAATATCTGAAAAGTTTTGCCATGGGTTATAACTTTTATCGTGGTCGTTACACGGATGCTTTGCACGAAGTATTGGACACAAGCAAGAAAACCATTATTCATATTCCCAATGTAAACTCAGGTGAGTCAACCAAGGATAAGTATGATGAAGTTGACCGAATTTTAGACGAATTGGGGCAAGCTGTTCCAGACCCTAAGACTGGATTATGGTTGGTTACTGAGGAAACAGGTCGTGTATTGAAGGTTGCCGACCTTGTCACAGAAGAAGGGCGTGAAAAAGTGCAGGGTTACCTAAATAAGATGACCAGTTTAGATGATCTCGATATCATTATCGCACTTGGTATGGCTAAAGAAGGTTTTGACTGGCCTTATGCTGAGTATGCTTTAACGATTGGCTATCGTCAGTCGCTAACAGAAATTGTTCAGATTATAGGTCGAGTAACACGCGATAGTTCCAATAAGTTACACGCTCAATTTACCAATCTCATTTCCCAACCAGATGCTCAAGATGATGAAGTTTTCTTTGCTGTAAATAATGTTATGAAGGCTATTACAGCAAGTCTATTGATGGAGTCTGTTTTAGCGCCAAATTTCAAGTTCAAACGCAAAGACCGGGATGACCAGAAATCTTCTGGTGCCGAACTGTTTGTAAAAGGATTAAAAGAGCCGAGCACCCAAAGAACAAAAGATATCATAGAAAATGACATGAACGACTTACGTGCTAGTATCTTGCAAGAACCGCGTATCCAAACTGCGATTGCTGCAGGAACAGATGCAGAAATCATTAATAAGCAGATGATTCCAGCTATCATTAAACAAATCTATCCTGACTTAAGTGGTGCTGAAGTTGAAGAAGTTCGCCAACAGTTTATTAGTCAATCGGTTGTACAATCAGCTGAACGGAAAGAGGGAGTAGGGCAAACAGATTTCTTAAAAATGGCAGATAAATTTGTGAATATTGATGACTTATCTATTGATTTGATTGATCAGATCAATCCTTTTCAGAGAGCTTACGAAGTTATATCACGTGAAATTGATGCTCCGACTTTGCGTCTAATACAAGATTATATGGATGGTCAGAAGATGGAGTTTTCTGAAGAAGAACTTTTGATTCTTTATCCTCAAATTAAGCAATTTTTGAAAGAAAATGGTCGTCATCCAGATAAATCAAGTAACGATAAGTACGAACAGAGACTGGCTTATGCTTTGTTACAATTGTCTCAGATGAAGCTGAAGATGGAGAACGATAATGACTGATTTTAAAAATTTAGAGGATATTTTTAATGATTCTGATTTTGAAAATTTAGTATCACCTTTAAAATCTAAGAAAAAAACAGTTGCTGACCGAGAAGTTGAGAAATTTATAGAAATTGTTGACTGGATGAGAGAAAATAATGGGCATGAACCGCAAAAGTCCAGAGATATTAAAGAACGTAGTTTGTATTCACGATTGAACGGTATTAGAAAATCTCCTGATAGTATCCGAAAATTAGAACCTTATGATGAATTTGGGCTACTAAAAATAGATGTAGTTGAGTCTGATACTCCTATTTCAAGTCCTACTAGTTTAGAAGAAATTTTATCAGATGAATTGTTTGAGTCAGTGAATAGTGCTGAAAAATCTTTATTTGATGTTTCACGTTATAAACGAACGATTCAAGCGCGTGATAAAACACGAACACGTAAACGGATGGGCAATTTTGAAGATTACCAAGGATTATTTACTCGTGTTCATGATGAAATTAGTGAAGGTCGTCGTCAAGTCAGAAAGTCTGATGTGATAAAAGAAAAAGAAATTAAACCTGGTATGTTCTATGTGGATAATGGAGTAATGGTTTATGTTGTTTCTAAAGGAGAAGACTTCACTGACAAGAATGGCTATACAAATGCTGAACTTCATCTCGTATATGAAAATGGTACAGAAAATGAGAAGGCCTTACTTCGTTCTTTTGTCTCAAATTTACACGATAGAACGCGTCATGGACGCATGGTAACTGAATTAATAGAAGATGTGATGACTGGTATCAATCAAAGCCAACGAATTACAACTGGATATATCTATGTAGTGAAATCCTTGAGTAGCAATCCTCAAATTGCCAATATCAGTAATCTCTATAAAATCGGTTTTACAGAGGATCAAATTGCAAAACGGTTAGCAAATGCAGAAAGAGAAGGAACCTATCTTTATGCTCCTGTCCGTTTAGTAGCTAGTTTTGAGGTTCAGAATTTCAGCGCTCGAAAATTAGAAACGACTCTTCATCATTATTTTGTAGACAAGCAGTTAGACATAGAATTAATAGCGCCAAATGGAGAGAGTTTTGTTCCTAAAGAATGGTTTTTAGCATCGCTAGATGAAATCCAAGAAGTTATTGAAAAAATTGGCTTTGAAATTAGATTTAGATAAAGAAGTACACTATTTATAAGATTATTTAATATTTAGAGAACACAAAAGAGAAAGAGAGATAAAAAGATAACATGAAAAGAGATAATGGCGATTTGAACTTGTTTAAATTTGTAGGGATTGGGGCTGTATTGTTTTGTCTATTTATCATTATAGGGTCAAGGTTTGTTACTGTTGGTATTGATAGCAAGGAAGAGACTAAAACAGTACAAACAGAAAGCGCAGTAAGTCAAGAGGGCAAGTTACGTACTGATTTACATGATGGTACTATTTTAGGTAAGTTTTGGAATAGTAAAGGGCACTTTGTTGTGGTATATGATGAGGAAACAAAAGTTGCTAAGATTTACCCAGTGAAGGAAAAGGAATGGGTTGAGTATAGAGTAGGGGAAATGTATTAGAAATAAATTAAATATTACTACTTACATTTCAAAACTAGTAGGTGAATTTTCAAAATATCTTCTCTCTTAATTCACTACTATTGGCTTGAATCATTTCCAGTTGACGCAGACTTAAAAAAACGATATAATAAGAAAGTTGAGAATTGATTTTCAATCATCTTAGTCCAGAGAAATGGCGGTGCTGCGAGCCATCTAAGCTAGGAAGTCATGCTACTCAATCATACAATTGCATAAGAATAAGAGAATGACAAGTTCATTGAATGAAGGTGGTACCGCGGTTTTTCGCCCTTCGTGATATGAGCTTGTCTTTTGATTTTTGGAGGTGTTGATGAAAACATTTCTTGTCAAACAAAAGTTTCGTCTTGGAGGCGAACGCTTCGCTATCAAGGATGACAGGGGAGAAATCGCCTATCAGGTAGAGGGATCATTTTTTAAGATTCCCAAAACTTTTACCATCTATGATGCGACTGGTGAACAAGTCAGTCAGATCAGTAAAGAAATCTTGACCTTGCTTCCTCGTTTTGAGATTCAGCTTCGGGATGGCTCGAGTTTTGTCATTCGCAAGAAGTTGACCTTCTGGCGAGATAAGTATGAGTTTGATAATCTGGGTCTTCGTGTCGAGGGCAATATCTGGGATTTAAATTTCAAATTGCTGGATGATCGCGATCAGCTGATTGCGGAAATTAAGAAGGAACTCTTCCATTTGACCTCTACCTATAGCGTAACGGTTCAGGAGGACGCTTATGCAGACCTAGTCATTTCCCTCTGTGTCGCGATTGACTATGTGGAAATGCTGGAAAGCCAATCACATTAAACAAGTAAATAAGGAGACAATATGAAACAACTATCTAGTGCACAAGTACGCCAAATGTGGCTTGATTTCTGGGCGACCAAAGGTCACTCAGTAGAACCATCAGTAAGTTTGGTTCCTGTAAATGACCCAACTCTTTTGTGGATCAACTCTGGGGTAGCAACCCTTAAGAAATACTTTGACGGAACTATTATCCCTGAAAATCCACGTATTACCAATGCCCAAAAGGCTATCCGTACCAACGATATTGAAAACGTAGGGAAGACTGCGCGTCACCATACCATGTTTGAAATGTTGGGGAACTTCTCTATCGGAGATTACTTCCGTGACGAAGCTATCACTTGGGCTTATGAGCTTTTGACAAGCCCTGAGTGGTTTGACTTCCCTGCTGAAAAACTTTACATGACCTACTATCCAGACGATAAAGATTCATACAACCGCTGGATTGAAGTGGGAGTGGATCCAAGTCACTTGATTCCAATCGAGGACAACTTCTGGGAAATCGGTGCTGGGCCTTCTGGACCCGATACAGAGATTTTCTTTGACCGTGGAGAAGCTTTTGATCCAGAAAATATCGGTCTTCGTTTACTTGCAGAAGATATTGAAAACGACCGTTATATCGAAATCTGGAACATCGTGTTATCACAATTTAACGCAGATCCTGCTGTTCCTCGTAGTGAATACAAGGAATTGCCACACAAGAACATTGATACGGGCGCTGGTTTGGAGCGTTTGGTGGCCGTTATCCAAGGGGCTAAGACCAACTTTGAAACGGACCTCTTCATGCCGATCATTCGTGAAGTGGAGAAATTGTCTGGTAAGGTCTATGACCAAGATGGCGACAACATGAGCTTTAAGGTCATCGCTGACCACATCCGTTCACTTTCATTTGCCATCGGTGATGGTGCCCTTCCAGGAAATGAAGGTCGTGGTTATGTCCTTCGTCGTCTTCTCCGTCGTGCTTCTATGCATGGTCAAAAATTGGGTATCAACGAGCCTTTCCTTTACAAACTGGTTCCAACTGTTGGAAAAATCATGGAAAGCTACTACCCAGAAGTGCTTGAAAAACGTGACTTTATCGAAAAAATCGTTAAGAGCGAAGAAGAATCATTTGCCCGTACCCTTCACTCAGGTCAACACTTTGCCCAAGGCATCGTAGCAGACTTGAAAGAAAAAGGCCAATCTGTCATTGCTGGTTCAGATGTCTTCAAACTTTATGACACTTATGGATTCCCAGTTGAATTGACTGAAGAAATCGCTGAAGAAGCTGGTATGACTGTTGACCGTGAAGGATTTGAAGCAGCCATGAAAGAACAGCAAGAGCGTGCGCGTGCCTCAGCTGTCAAAGGTGGCTCAATGGGGATGCAAAATGAAACCCTTCAAAACATCACTGTAGAAAGTGTCTTCAACTACAATGCTAGCCAATTGTCTTCGAAATTGGTGGCAATCGTGGCTGACAATGCAGAAGTAGAAGCTGTGTCAGAAGGAACTGCCTCACTTATCTTTGCGGAAACGCCATTCTACGCTGAAATGGGTGGACAGGTAGCTGACCACGGACAAATCTTGGATGAGTCAGGTAAGGTTGTGGCTACTGTGACAAATGTTCAAAAAGCTCCAAATGGACAAGCCCTTCATACTGTTGAAGTCCTTGCACCACTTGCCTTGAACCAAGAATATACCTTGGCAATTGATAGCAATCGTCGTCACCGTGTCATGAAAAACCACACTGCGACTCACTTGCTTCACGCTGCTCTTCACAATATCCTTGGAAACCACGCAACACAAGCAGGTTCTCTTAACGAAGTCGAATTCCTTCGCTTTGACTTTACTCACTTCCAAGCTGTAACTGCTGAAGAATTGCGTGCCATTGAGCAGCAAGTTAACGAAAAAATCTGGGAAGCTCTTGAAGTGAAGACAGTTGAAACGGATATTGACACTGCTAAAGAGATGGGAGCTATGGCCCTCTTTGGTGAGAAATACGGTAAGGAAGTCCGTGTTGTTACTATCGGTGACTACTCTATCGAACTTTGTGGTGGTACCCACGTTGGCAACACTTCTGAAATTGGTCTCTTCAAGATTGTCAAAGAAGAAGGGATTGGATCAGGAACTCGCCGTATCTTGGCAGTGACTGGTAAGGAAGCCTTTGAAGCCTATCGTGAACAAGAAGATGCTCTTAAAGCAGTCGCAGCAACCTTGAAAGCACCTCAAGTTAAGGAAGTACCTCACAAGGTAGAAGGACTTCAAGAACAACTTCGTCAACTTCAAAAAGAAAATGCTGAGTTGAAAGAAAAGGCCGCAGCTGCAGCCGCAGGCGATATCTTCAAGGACGTTAAGGAAGTCAATGGTCACCGTTACATTGCTAGCCAAGTATCTGTATCTGACGCTGGTGCCCTTCGTACTTTTGCGGATAACTGGAAACAAAAAGACTACTCTGATCTTCTTGTCCTAGTTGCTGCTATCGGTGACAAAGTCAATGTTCTTGTAGCAAGCAAGACAAAAGACCTTCATGCAGGAAACCTTGTCAAAGAATTAGCACCAATCGTCGATGGACGTGGTGGTGGTAAACCAGACATGGCCATGGCAGGAGGAAGCAACCAAGCTAAAATCCAAGAATTGTTGGATGCGGTAGCAGATAAATTGTAATCAAGCAATACTCTTCGAAAATCTCTTCAAACCTCGTCAGCTTCACCTTGGATTTTATATGAGACTGACTTCGTCAGTCTTATCTACAACCTCAAAGCAGTGCTTTGAGCAACCTGCGGCTAGCTT
>NZ_JUPG01000089.1 GCF_001074825.1 Streptococcus pseudopneumoniae | reverse complement strand
GCATTCTCCGCTCTCAAGTACTCATTTTCTGCTTGAAGACGTTCTAATTCTGTCATATCTTCAAATCTCTTCTTTGGCTTACGTCCCATTTTAGGTGGTCTCCCTCTTGTTTTCTCAACAATAGTATACCCGTTTTTCTTATATTGTGCCAGCCAATTCGAAAGTAATCCACTACTTAGAAGAGCATAATCCAGAGACGCCCTAATTTGTGAATGCCCCTCAAGAAGAACTTTATCAATGATCTCTTGTTTTAGTTCAGGAGAATAGTAACAATTCTTTCCTTTTTTGACGAACTCTATTCCGTAACGATCAATCAATTTAATCATGTACCTAAGATTAGAATTGTTTATCCCAAATTTATTTGAAAGCTTCTCTAAGCTATATCCTTGTTTTCTAAGTTCATAGATCTGAACT
>NZ_JUPG01000088.1 GCF_001074825.1 Streptococcus pseudopneumoniae | reverse complement strand
CAGGTGGTTAGAGCGCACGCCTGATAAGCGTGAGGTCGGTGGTTCGAGTCCACTCGTGCCCATAGTGTTTAGTCCATTATTAGAGGATTGAAATATTATCTTTTCACTAAGAGGACACGGGTTTATTCCCGTATAAACTATTTTGGAGGATTACCCAAGTCCGGCTGAAGGGAACGGTCTTGAAAACCGTCAGGCGTGTAAAAGCG
>NZ_JUPG01000087.1 GCF_001074825.1 Streptococcus pseudopneumoniae | reverse complement strand
CACCCCAAAAGTTAGATTTTTTCTGTCTAACTTTTGGGGTGCAGTTCAGATACTATGCGTTTTTGTGATCGCAAAGACTTTTTATCCAGTCTCATCTTATAGTATATTGAAATAGAAACTGAACAAATTGATTAAGGAATTTAAAGCAATTCTAGAAATATTTCAGAAGCGATATTGTACGATTCTAGATTCAAATTACCTTATCATTTTTGATAGATATGATTTTATTGAATTGTTGTAAAAAGAAGTTAGATAAGTTTCAGAAAGTGATTCAAACTTTATCTAGAAAAAATCTAAGGTCATTATTGGTAGAAATGGTAATAAAATGCTTATTGATTTTGATTTAGGATGAGTCAAAAGGAATTTTAAAGCATTTTTTTGTTATAATTAATTGAAGAATTATTGATATAAAAGGAGAAAAAATATGACTTTCGAAGAAATCCTGCCTGGGTTAAAGGCTAAGAAAAAATTTGTACGAACTGGCTGGGGAGGAGCTGAAAACTATGTGCAACTTTTTGATACGATTGAACAAAACGGGGTTGCACTTGAAGTGACGCCCTACTTCCTAATCAACGTGTCTGGAGAAGGTGAAGGATTTTCCATGTGGAGCCCGACACCTTGTGATGTTTTGGCGACGGATTGGGTAGAAGTGCATGACTAAACGTGTACTCATTACAGGAGTTAGTTCAGGTATCGGACTAGCTCAGGCTCGACTCTTTTTAGAGAATGGCTATCAAGTTTATGGAGTTGACCAAGGTGAAAATCCACTCTTACAGGGTGATTTCCACTTTTTACAGAGAGATTTGACCTTGGACTTAGAGACTATTTTTGACTGGTGTTCTCAGGTGGATGTTTTGTGCAATACTGCGGGAGTTTTGGATGATTACAAACCACTTTTGGAACAGACAGCGCAGGAAATTCAAGATATTTTTGAAATCAACTATGTGACTCCTGTTGAGTTGACTCGGTATTATTTGACACAAATGCTGGAAAATAAAAAGGGAATCATCATCAATATGTGCTCTATTGCTTCTAGCCTAGCAGGTGGCGGTGGACACGCCTATACTTCTTCGAAGCATGCCTTGGCTGGCTTTACCAAGCAGTTGGCTCTAGACTATGCTGAAGCTGGGATTCAGGTATTTGGTATCGCTCCAGGAGCAGTCAAGACAGCTATGACCGCTGCGGATTTTGAGCCAGGTGGATTGGCTGACTGGGTGGCTAGTGAAACACCAATCAAACGCTGGATCGAGCCAGAGGAAGTGGCAGAAGTCAGTCTCTTTTTGGCCAGTGGAAAGGCCTCTACCATGCAGGGGCAAATTCTGACTGTGGATGGTGGCTGGTCTTTGAAGTAGGAGCAATTGGATGGAAATCAAAAATCACTTTGGAGTCTACGCTGTTTGCTTTGAAAATGGGAAGTTACTCTGCATTGAAAAAACGAGAGGCCCTTATCAACATCGGTATGATCTACCTGGAGGCAGTCAGCAACTTGGTGAAGGACTGACGGAAACGCTGACTAGAGAAGTTATGGAAGAGACGGGATTTACTGTTAGAAGCTACTCTAATCCTCAAATCTACGATGTTTTCGTCAGGGAAGAGTTAAAAAATTTTATGGTTCACCATATCATGGCCTTGTATGATGTTGAAATGAATGAGAGTGCACCTCAAGTTACGATTTCGAAAGCTGTGTCTGATGGTGCGAATGATTCACTTGGATATATTTGGATGGATATTCAAGAGATCACAGAAGAAAATGCATCGCCATTAGTCTTAAAGGTTAAGTCTGAATTATTAGGATTTCCAGAACTGGACAAGACTTCTTACATGAATTGGAAGGTGAATGATGAAAAATCAACTAGCTCTTAGTGGCGAAAAAATTCTTGAAAAAATTTATCCTCAACTATTGCACCACATTAGCATGATTCGTGGGGAATATTTGTTGAGAGAGCTCAATCAAAACATCCTATTACCAAGTTGTCAGCAATTTGTAAAAGATTATCTAGAGACTATCTGCTCCCTGTACTCAGATGAAGAAGTCTGGTATCGTTTTTCAGAATTAACGAATACAGAAGCCAATTATTTAGAGGGGACTAAAGAGCATTTTGATGAAAATCATCCCTTGTTTGGTTATAGAGGAATTAGGCGTTTACTAGCGTGTCTGGATGAATTTCAGGCTGAGGCAAATGTCGTTACAGAGGTTTATCAAACTAATCCCAATCTGTCTCTTATTTTTCCTTTTGTCAATGATGCTGAACAGTTAAAGCAAGCTATTAGAGTATTGCGTCAGCATGGTTTTACTGGGAAAGTCGGCACTATGATTGAATTACCGTCAGCGTATTTTGACTTGGACAGAATAATGGAAACGGGCATTTCAAAGATTGTAGTTGGAATGAATGATTTGACTTCCTTTGTTTTTGCCACTGTGAGAAACAGTCAATGGCATGATATGGAAAGTCCAATAATGTTAGATATGCTGAGACAGATGCAGGATAAAGCAAGGATTAAAAATATTGACTTTGCTGTAGCAGGATATCTGAATGTTTCTTTCTTACAAAAAATGAATCAGATGGGTATCGAATGCATTATCCACTATAGTTCTATTCCAGAGATTTTTAACTTAGAGATTGACCATCCAGACCATCTTAAACACATAAAAGAAGAAAGTAAAAAATTACAAAGGAGCACCCATGACACCGCAAGAAATGTGGAATAAATACAAGCAAATCAATTCTTCTATCGGAGATGAAATCGATGCTTGGGCTTTTGGAGTGGAACCAGACCTTTTAGCGGATTTGGTGTTTAAAGGCGAAAAGACAGCAACAGCGTCAGCCTACGACCTTTACGCACTAGAAGGCGAACTTCTTCCGCAAGAAGGCACCTTTGACATCATTTTAGACAGTCAAAATCAGGCTGTCTGCATTGTCGAAATTACAAGGGTTTCCGTTCAGCCCTTTAATCAAGTTTCTGCGCAACATGCCTTTAATGAAGGGGAAGGTGACAAATCCCTAGCCTATTGGCGTCAGGTTCATGAGGATTGTTTCGCCGAGTGGATGAGAGAAGCAGGGCTGACTTTTACACATGAAAGCAAGGTTGTTTTAGAAGAATTTCGCAAGGTTTACCCACTGTAGACTTCTAGAAGGAAGAAAGTTTTGGAAATCGCTGTCCAATCCTTTTTTCTTAGACAAAACATGATATAATAAGTTTGTTTGAAGAAGAGCTCTAGCTCTTAAATTTAGATAGGAGAAAACTATGCAAGCAGTTGAACATTTTATTAAGCAATTTGTTCCTGAACATTATGATTTATTTTTAGACTTGAGTCGTGAGACCAAGACCTTTTCAGGAAAGGTGACTATTAGTGGTCAAGCACAGAGTGATCGCATCTCCCTCCACCAAAAAGACTTGGAAATCGCTTCTGTAGAAGTTGCAGGTCAAGCTCGTCCATTTACAGTTGATCATGACAATGAAGCCCTTCATATTGAACTTGCGGAAGTAGGTCAAGTTGAAGTGGTTATCGCTTTCTCAGGAAAAATTACAGACAACATGACAGGGATTTACCCATCTTACTACACAGTTGATGGTGTCAAGAAGGAAGTCTTGTCTACTCAGTTTGAGAGCCATTTTGCGCGCGAAGCCTTCCCATGTGTGGATGAGCCAGAAGCCAAAGCGACTTTTGACCTCTCTCTTCGTTTTGACCAAGCAGAAGGTGAATTGGCCTTGTCAAACATGCCAGAAATCGATGTTGAAAACCGTAAAGAAACAGGTATCTGGAAGTTTGAGACAACACCTCGCATGTCTTCTTACTTGTTAGCCTTTGTTGCGGGTGATTTACAAGGTGTGACGGCTAAAACTAAAAACGGTACCCTTGTAGGTATTTACTCAACCAAAGCTCATCCACTATCAAACCTTGATTTCTCACTGGATATCGCTGTTCGCTCTATCGAGTTTTACGAAGATTACTATGGAGTTAAGTACCCAATTCCTCAATCTCTCCACATCGCCCTTCCTGACTTCTCAGCTGGAGCTATGGAAAACTGGGGTCTTGTGACCTATCGTGAAGTTTACTTGGTTGTGGATGAGAACTCAACTTTTGCCAGCCGTCAACAAGTTGCCCTTGTTGTGGCCCATGAATTGGCTCACCAATGGTTTGGTAACCTGGTAACTATGAAATGGTGGGATGACCTTTGGCTCAATGAAAGCTTTGCTAACATGATGGAGTACGTCTGTGTGGATGCTATTGAACCAAGCTGGAATATCTTTGAAGATTTCCAAACAGGTGGTGTTCCGTCTGCCTTGAAACGTGATGCGACTGATGGTGTTCAGTCTGTTCACGTCGAAGTGAAACATCCAGATGAAATCAATACTCTCTTTGACGGAGCTATCGTCTATGCCAAAGGAAGTCGCCTCATGCATATGCTCCGTCGTTGGCTAGGTGATACCGATTTTGCCAAAGGTTTGCATGCCTACTTTGAAAAACATCAATATAGCAATACAATTGGTCGTGACCTTTGGAATGCTCTTGGTCAAGCGTCAGGTCGTGATGTTGCAGCCTTCATGGATTCTTGGTTGGAACAACCTGGTTATCCAGTTCTCACTGTCAAAGTTGAAAATGATGTCTTGAAGATTTCACAAAAACAATTCTTCATCGGTGAGCACGAAGATAAGAACCGTCTCTGGGTTGTGCCACTAAACAGCAACTGGAAAGGTTTACCTGATACACTTGAAACTGAAAGTATCGAAATCCCTGGCTACGCTGCTATTCTTGCTGAAAATGACGGTGCTCTTCGTCTCAACACTGAAAATACAGCCCACTACATTACAGACTATCAAGGAGACTTGTTAGATGCAGTTCTTGCTGACCTAGTTGAGCTTGATAACACAAGCAAATTGCAAATCGTCCAAGAACGTCGTTTGCTTGCTGAAGCAGGGCACATTTCTTATGCAGACTTGCTACCTGTCCTTGATAAACTTGCTAAGGAAGAATCTTACCTTGTCGTTTCAGCTGTTTCTCAAGTAATTTCTGCCCTCGAGCGCTTCATCGATGAAGGTACAGAAGCTGAAAGAGCCTTCAAAGCCTTGGTTGCTAAATTGGCTCGTCATAACTATGACCGTCTTGGTTTTGAAGCTAAAGACGGAGAATCAGATGAGGATGAATTGGTTCGTCAGTTGGCTGTTTCTATGATGATTCGCTCAAATGATGCAGAAGCTAGCCAAGTAGCTAGCCAAATCTTCGTAGCCCACAAGGATCAGCTTGCAGGACTTCCAGCAGCTATTCGCTCACAAGTTCTGATCAATGAGATGAAACATCATGAGACTAAAGACTTGTTAGCACTTTATCTTGATACTTATACTCACGCAACAGATGCTGTCTTTAAACGTCAGTTGGCAGCAGCTCTTGCCTACAGTACAGATGCGGACAATATCCAAACCTTGATTGCTTCTTGGAAGGACAAATTTGTGGTCAAGCCACAAGACTTGTCGGCTTGGTATAATCATTTCCTATCTCATCAAGCAACTCAGGAAACAGCTTGGTCTTGGGCTCGTGAAAACTGGGCTTGGATTAAGGCGGCTCTTGGTGGAGATATGAGCTTTGATAGCTTTGTTATCCTTCCTGCGCATGTATTTAAGACTCAGCAACGCTTGGCGGAATACAAGGAATTCTTTGAGCCACAACTTTCTGACCTTGCTCTTAGCCGTAACATCGGTATGGGAATGAAGGAAATTGCAGCGCGTGTTGACTTGATTAACCGTGAAAAAGCTGCAGTGGAAGCAGTTGTTCTTCAATACGGAACTAAATAATTAAGACTAAATAAAAAGAAAACTCAGCTATCTCATGTAAAATGCAGAGAGTTGAGTTTTTTTTAAGGCAAATTTGATATAATGGTTTTAATAAGGAGGAGTTTCTCATGATAAAAATCTTATTGGTTGAGGATGACCTAGGCCTGTCAAATTCAGTATTTGACTTTTTAGACGATTTTGCGGATGTCATGCAGGTATTCGATGGGGAAGAAGGCCTCTACGAAGCTGAAAGTGGCGTTTATGACTTGATTTTGCTCGATTTAATGTTACCAGAAAAAAATGGCTTCCAAGTCTTGAAAGAGTTGCGTGAAAAGGGAATTACGACACCAGTTCTGATTATGACAGCCAAGGAAAGTTTGGATGACAAGGGACACGGATTTGAATTGGGAGCGGATGATTATTTGACAAAACCTTTCTACCTAGAAGAACTCAAAATGCGGATTCAAGCTCTTCTCAAACGTTCAGGTAAGTTTAATGAAAACACATTGACCTATGGAAATATTGTAGTTAATTTGTCAACAAATACAGTTAAAGTTGAAGATACTCCTGTCGAATTGCTGGGGAAAGAGTTCGATTTACTAGTTTATTTCCTTCAAAATCAAAATGTTATTTTGCCTAAAACTCAGATTTTTGATCGTTTATGGGGATTTGATAGTGATACAACGATTTCGGTTGTTGAAGTCTATGTTTCAAAAGTCCGTAAGAAATTAAAAGGAACCACTTTTGCAGAGAATTTGCAAACCTTGCGCAGTGTTGGGTATATTTTAAAAGATGTTCAGTAAACTAAAAAAAACATGGTATGCGGATGATTTTAGTTATTTTATCCGCAACTTTGGTGTCTTCACTCTGATTTTCTCCACCATGACCTTGATTATTTTACAAGTTATGCATTCAAGTCTCTATACTTCGGTGGACGATACGCTCCATGGTTTGAGTAATAATCCTCAGGCAGTTATTCAGCTTGCTGTAAATAGGGCAACAGAAGAGATTAAAGACTTAGAGAATGCGGCTACAGATACTAGTAAGACTGAGGTAAAACCCAATGTCAGTTCCAATACAGAGGTTATTCTTTTTGATAGGAATTTCACTCAGCTCCTTTCTGGGAATCGATTTTTGGGATTGGATAAGATTAAGTTAGAAAAGAAAGAACTAGGTCATATCTATCAGATTCAGGTTTTTAATAGCTATGGACAGGAAGAAATCTATCGCATGATCTTGATGGAAACCAATATCAGTTCTGTTTCAACCAATATCAAGTATGCGGCTGTCTTGATTAATACCAGTCAGTTGGAGCAAGCTAGTCAAAAGCATGAGCGATTGATTGTGGTTGTGATGGCAAGTTTCTGGATTCTGTCTTTGCTTGCCAGTCTCTATCTAGCTAGGGTCAGTGTTCGGCCTCTGCTTGAGAGCATGCAGAAGCAGCAGTCCTTTGTGGAAAATGCCAGTCATGAGTTACGAACCCCACTTGCAGTTCTGCAAAATCGTTTAGAGACCCTTTTCCGTAAGCCAGAAGCTACCATTATGGATGTGAGCGAAAGTATTGCATCTAGTTTGGAAGAAGTCCGAAATATGCGGTTTTTGACGACAAACTTGTTGAATTTAGCTCGTAGAGATGATGGGATTAAGCCTGAACTTGGAGAAGTTCCAACTAGCTTTTTTAATACGACTTTCACAAATTATGAAATGATTGCTTCGGAAAATGATCGTGTCTTCCGTTTTGAAAATCGTATCCATCGAACGATTGTCACAGATCAGCTTCTATTGAAGCAGTTGATGACTATCTTATTTGATAATGCTGTCAAGTATACTGAAGAGGATGGTGAAATTGATTTTGTGATTTCAGCGACTGATCGTAATCTCTATCTACTTGTTTCTGATAATGGAGTCGGTATTTCCGCAGAAGATAAAAAGAAAATTTTTGATCGCTTTTATCGAGTGGATAAAGCTAGGACTCGTCAAAAAGGTGGCTTTGGTTTAGGATTATCTCTGGCCAAGCAGATTGTAGATGCCTTAAAAGGAACCATTACTGTTAAAGATAATAAACCAAAAGGAACAATCTTTGAAGTGAAGATTGCCATTCAGACACCATCTAAAAAGAAAAAATAAAAATATCGCTCCAGTTGGGGCGATATTTTGGATTTATCTTTTTAGTTTTCGTTTGATAATAGAGCGTTGGATTTTTAGAACAAGTAAGCTGGATCCGATTGCTGCGATAAAAGCAAGAGCAGTTGATAATTTTAACGCCAAAAAGATAAAACTAAAGATAGCAATACAGATACAAAAAACAGCGACATTAACAAAAAATAGGATTTCTTGAAAACTGGTATCAGATTGTGATTCGGGCGCATAATCCTGATAGCGAGGAAGTTGCTGGTTTAATTCGTCTTGATAGTCTACCTCATATGATTGTAATTTTTTTACGGACATGGTTCTCTCCTTAACAGTACATACCTATTTTATCATTTTTTTAGCAGAGAATTATTACAGAAAGGTTACAAAAAGAATAAAGTGCTTTTTCAAAATCAATTTTCTTGACAGCATACTGTGAAAATGATACGATAGATAAATTCCTAAACGCTTATTAATATTCATAATTAATTATATTTGTAAGTAAATAATTCATTTTTACGAAAAATATTTACTTATTTTCTTGATTTTATTTAATTTGATTAGTGATATTTGTTTTGCACACAGAGACAGATTTTCTGTCTCCTATTTTTATAGTAGTGGGGTGTCTAATTGATGCCTCTTGGAAAAGTTAAAGGAGATAACAATGTATCTTGCTATCAAAGAAATATTACGTAACAAACTTCGATATAGTTTGATTTTAACCACTATTTTTCTTATTTCTTTTATGGTCTTTTTCATGACGAGTCTGGCTCTAGGTCTTGTTAGAAATAATAGAGCAGCAATTGATAACTGGCAAGCGACTGGTGTGGTTTTATCTGACTACGCAAATGATAATTTGACAGCATCTTTTATTCCTGAAAAGGATTATAAGGAAAAGAGATCTGAGGAGGCCGCTCCACTGGGTTATATGTTCGCTGTGACCAATCTAGTCGATGATAGTGAAAAGGTCAATGTTTCCGTCTTTGCTCAGGAGTGGGACGATTTTATCTCTCCTAGTTTGACAGAGGGACGGTATCCTGAAAGCGATGATGAGGTTGTCGTAGATCAGTCCTTTGAAAACTATGGAATTAAGCTAGGTGATGCCATTCAGCTTAATGGAAGAGAGGCAAGTTACAAGATTGTAGGTCTGACTCAAGGAAATAAATTTTTCACCGAGCCTGTTGTCTTTACAAGTTTGACAACTTATTGGATTTTGCAAGGAACCTTGAACTCTAATAAGTCGATATCTGCCTTGGTTTTGAAAAATGACATAGAAGTGACTGGCGATGGACTGAAACAGATTTCTATCTCAAAAATGATTTCGAAAATTCCTGGTTACACACCTCAAGTTAATGTATTTTCAGGAATGATTATCGCTATGATTGTTATAACAGGCTTGATTGTGGGTATATTTGTTTATATCATTACCATACAAAAACTAGGACTTTATGGAATTATGCGGGCTCAAGGAATACAGATTAAAACCATTGTATGGTCTCTGTTCTGTCAGATCTTGCTTCTATCTGGTATGGGGATTGCTTTATCCTTGCTTGCTATCGGAGGAGTGATTTTGCTCTTACCAGCTACCTTCTTTTTCTACCCAAGTTGGATGGCCTACTCGATTCTAAGCTCGGTTATTTGCTTGATGGCTCTTCTTGGTGGTGTCATTTCCCTCCCACGCTTGCTAAAGGTGGACCCGATTACTGCGATTGCAGAATGATAAGGAGAATAGTATGACAGCATTGATAGAAATGAATCAAGTGACAAAAACGTACGGGGAAGGAAAGATGAAAGTCGTAGCTCTGCATGAGACGAATTTTCAGCTAAATGCGGGAGAGTTCGTGGCTATCGTTGGGCCTTCAGGTTCTGGAAAGACGACTTTTCTAACGACTCTAGGACAACTTCAGGAAGCATCGAGTGGAAAGATTTTAGTCAAGGGGAAGGAAACAGGCAGTCTGACGGAGAAGGAGAAAACGAACCTCCGTTTTAGAGAGTTTGGCTTCATTCTTCAGGCTTCAAACTTAATTCCTTTTCTAACGGTCAAGGAACAGCTGGATTTGATTGACAGACTGGATAAGGGAAAAGATAGTAAAAGTGATCGAAAAGAGCTGTTTGACTTGTTGAATTTGGAAAAAGTACAAAATCAATATCCCAAGGCTTTATCAGGTGGTGAACGTCAACGTGCGGCGATTGCTAGGGCGCTTTACAACAATCCTAGCATCGTACTGGCAGATGAACCTACAGCTAGTCTTGATACAGAGCGGGCTTACCAAGTGACGGATATGTTGGCTTCAATTGCCCATGAGCAAGGAAGAGGTGTTGTCATGATTACACATGATACACGCCTTCTTGATAAGGTTGACCGAGTTTATGTAATGAGTGATGGAAACTTGGTTGAAGAAAAATGTAAACAAATATAAAATATAGTGAATTGACAGATATTTTTGTAAAACGTTAGACCTGAAAAATGCACCGGTTCTACGTAGCAAATTGATAAGTTATATAGATTTTGATGAGGTTGAACTAAAACTCAATTTTAAGAAAAATAAAGTAAATATTCCCACAAAAAATGTATAGTCTCAAGTTTTTTCAAGACTTGACTATGCGTTTTTTAATTTTAAAGACTTTTTCCCAGCCTCCTTATTTCTAACTTCAAAACGGTGTTTTGATCTGACTTCATCAGTTTTATTGCCAACCTTAAAACTCTACTTTGAGCAACCTGCATCTAGTTTTATAGCTGGTTCTTTGATTTTTATTGAGTATATGGACTGCAAATTGCGCTAAAAAATGATATAATGGTGAAGTTATATAGTCCCGATAAGATGGTAGGCATTTATCACTAAGAAATATCTATCAGTACTTTGTAACTCTATAACACTATTTTTAAGGGGGGACATTTTTATGTCAGAACGTAAATTATTCACGTCTGAATCTGTATCTGAGGGGCATCCGGATAAGATCGCAGACCAAATTTCAGATGCTATCTTGGATGCTATTTTAGCAAAGGATCCAGAGGCACACGTTGCTGCTGAGACAGCGGTTTATACTGGCTCAGTTCATGTATTTGGTGAAATTTCAACTACAGCTTATGTAGATATTAATCGTGTGGTTCGTGATACCATTGCAGAGATTGGTTATACCAATACAGAATATGGATTTTCTGCTGAAACGGTGGGAGTACACCCATCTTTGGTGGAGCAATCGCCAGATATTGCTCAAGGTGTTAACGAAGCATTGGAGGTTCGTGGAAATGCGGATCAAGATCCACTTGATTTGATTGGTGCTGGGGACCAAGGTCTCATGTTTGGTTTTGC
The DNA here is from genome assembly GCF_001074825.1 of Streptococcus pseudopneumoniae. Lineage (GTDB taxonomy): Bacteria > Bacillota > Bacilli > Lactobacillales > Streptococcaceae > Streptococcus > Streptococcus pseudopneumoniae_C. Next base: position 16,266 of record NZ_JUPG01000087.1, on the reverse strand, counting down.
GGTAGATGAAACAGAAGAACTCATGCCACTTCCAATCTCACTCAGTCACAAGTTGGTTCGTCGTTTAGCAGAGCTTCGTAAGTCTGGTGAAATTAGCTATCTTCGTCCAGATGCTAAATCACAAGTTACAGTTGAGTATGATGAAAATGACCGTCCAGTACGTGTGGATACAGTCGTGATTTCAACTCAGCACGATCCAGAAGTTAGCAATGAACAAATCCATCAAGATGTGATTGACAAGGTTATCAAAGAAGTTATTCCATCTTCTTATCTTGATGATAAGACAAAATTCTTTATCAATCCGACAGGTCGTTTTGTAATCGGTGGTCCTCAAGGGGACTCAGGTTTGACTGGTCGTAAGATTATTGTAGATACTTATGGTGGTTACTCACGTCACGGTGGTGGTGCCTTTTCTGGTAAGGATGCGACTAAGGTGGACCGTTCAGCTTCTTATGCAGCTCGCTACATTGCTAAAAACATTGTTGCAGCAGGTCTTGCTAAGAAGGCAGAAGTGCAATTGGCATACGCTATCGGTGTTGCGCAACCTGTATCTGTTCGAATTGATACTTTTGGTACAGGAACAGTAGCTGAAAGCAAACTTGAAAAAGCTGCTCGTCAAATCTTTGACCTTCGTCCTGCAGGAATTATCCAAATGCTTGACCTTAAACGTCCAATCTATCGTCAAACAGCGGCTTACGGACACATGGGACGTACAGATATTGATCTTCCATGGGAACGCTTGGACAAGGTAGAAGCCTTGAAAGAAGCAGTCAAATAAAATCTTAAGAGGGGATTGCCCCTCTTTTAATATACTATTTCCTTCAAAATCATTGAAATTATAGCTTGAATTTGATATGATAGTCCTATGGATAAAAGTAGAGCAAAGCGTGTTGAGCGCGATAAAAAGAGAATTGGTTTACTAACCCTAGTAGCCATATTTGCAGTTAGTATTTGTGTCCTAGGTTCAATAATTGGATACAAAATATACACAAAACAAAGTTTTGAACAAAAGATTGAATCTCTCAAAAAAGAGAAAGATGATCAATTGAGTGAGGGGAATCAGAAGGATCATTTTCGTAAGGGACAAGCCGAAGTGATCGCCTATTATCCTCTTCAAGGGGAGCAAGTGATTTCGTTTGTAAAAGAAATCATGACACAGGATATTACGAAAAATCTGGAAGATAAAGAAAATCTGGTTTTTTATTATACGGAGGAACAGGATTCGCCTTTAAAAGGGATTATCAACCGAAGTGTGATGAAACAAGTCTATGATCTAACTTCGTTAAAAGTTGAAGAGACTGAAAAAACTAATCTGGCAAAAGTCCATTTGACAGAAGATGGCAAACCTTTTACACTCTATCAATTATTTTCAGATGCTAGTAAGGCAAAAGAGCAACTGATAAAAGAAATGACTGCTTTCTTAGAGGGTAAGAAATTGGAGCAAGAGAAGGTCGATCAGCTTGTTAAAAGCTTCTCTGACCAAGACTTGTCTGCATGGAATTTTGATTACAAGGATAGTCAGATTATCCTTTATCCAAGTCAGACAGTTGAAAATCTGGATGAGATCGCCTTGCCAGTATCTAGTTTCTTTGAAGTTATTCAGTCCTCTTATTTATTAGATAAGGATGCCGAGCTATATAAGGCTTATTATGAAAAGAAAAATCGTAAAGTGGTGGCCTTGACTTTTGATGATGGACCAAATCCTGCAACTACAAATCAAGCATTAGATACACTTTCTAAGTATGGTATTAAGGCAACTTTCTTCGTTTTAGGTAAGAATGTTTCTGGCAATGAAGAAATTTTGAAACGCATGAAAGCAGATGGTCATGTCATTGGAAACCATAGTTGGAGCCATCCCGTTCTTTCAAAGCTTTCGCTTGATGACGCTAAAAAACAGATTACTGATACAGAGGATGCGCTAACTAAAGTGCTAGGTTCTAGTTCAAAACTCATGCGTCCGCCTTATGGGGCCATTACAGACGACATTCGCAATAGCCTCGACTTGAGTTTTATTATGTGGGATGTGGATAGTCTGGACTGGAAGAGTAAAAATGAAGCAGCTATCTTGACAGAAATTCAACGTGAAGTTAAGAATGGTTCTATTATTCTCATGCATGATATCCATGCTGAGACGGTAAATGCTCTGCCGAAGGTTATTGACTATTTGAAAGGGCAAGGTTATGACTTTGTAACCGTACCAGACTTGTTAGATTCTCGTCTTCAAGCTCACCAGCTTTACTACGACCGTGACCAATAATTTAAAAATCTAAAGAGATAAGTTTTCATTGAGAATTTGTTTCTTTGGATTTTCTTCACATAGAAAGGAAAAATAATGAAATTTTATACTTTAAATAATGGCATTACGATTCCAGTTCTGGGTTTTGGAACTTGGAAAGCTGAAAATGGGGAGATTGCTTACCAAGCTGTCCTAGAGGCTTTAAAGGCAGGCTATCGCCATATCGATACGGCAGCTATCTATAAAAATGAAGAAAGCGTTGGTTGTGCTATTCAAGATAGTGGCGTTCCGCGTGAGGAAATTTTTGTAACTAGCAAACTCTGGAATACAAATCACAACTATGAGCAAGCTCGTCAGGCTTTTGAAGAGTCTTTAGAGAAGCTGGGCTTGGAATATTTGGATTTGTATTTGATTCATTGGCCAAATCCAAAACCACTTAGAGAAAATAACCACTGGAAAATCCGAAATTCAGAAGTTTGGAGAGCTATGGAAGACCTCTATCAAGAAGGTAAGATTCGTGCTATTGGAGTTAGTAATTTCCTTCCCAAGCATTTGGATGCCTTGCTTGAAACAGCAAAAATTGTTCCTGCGGTTAATCAAGTTCGTTTGGCGCCAGGTGTGTATCAAGAGGAAGTCGTAGATTATTGTCGAGAAAAAGGTATTTTATTGGAAGCTTGGGGACCTTTTGGTCAGGGAGAACTATTTGATAGTAAGGAAGTCCAAGAAATCGCAGCAAATCATGGAAAGTCTGTTGCTCAGATAGCCTTGGCATGGAGCTTAGCAGAAGGATTTTTACCGCTTCCGAAATCTGTCACAGCGTTTCGTATTCAGGCTAATCTTGATTGTTTCGGAATTGAGCTGAGTCATGAGGAGAGAGAAATTTTAAAAACAATTGCTGTTCAGTCGGGTGCTCCTCGAGTTGATGATATGGATTTCTAGAAAATCATAAAAAGAATTGTACATTGTTCCAATTTTTGATATAATAGTCAACAGGAAAGAAAGTCTTATGGCGTTCTTCAAGCGAGCTTGGGATAGTGGGAGCCAAGTAGGGCAAAATAAAGAACTGGCGCTTTCTGTAGTATTTTCAAAAACAATGAAGTAATAAATTAGGGTGGAACCGCGTTTCTGACGCCCCTAGTCGCAAGGCTTGGGTGTTGAAATTCGGTTCTTTTTGAATTTGTCTAATGCCTAAGTAGAAAGGAGCATCATGCTTAAAGGATCTTGTTTATGTAAAGCAGTGACCTACACTCTAGATGAGGAATTATCGGAATTAGTTTTTTGTCATTGCTCATTCTGTCGGAAAGCAACTGCGTCTGCCTATACAGTTAATGCTAAAGTTAGCAGTGAAAAGCTAGTATTGCATGGAAAAGAAAAGCTTGTTTCATATAGTTCTTCTCCAGGAAAACAGCGTTATTACTGCCAGAACTGTCATAGTCAAATTTTCACTGTTCAAGAAAATATACCAGAAGTCTGTGCTTTGAAATTAGGTACAATAGATAAATGCGATCAGAATTTACAAACTGTTCCTAAACGTCATATTTTTCAGGACCCAGCCTTTTCTTGGTTGCTTGATAAATAAATCTAAGAAGATAATATAAACTAAAGGAGAAAATAATGTCTAAAAAATTGACTTTCCACTGCGTCAGTGGCAGAGACCTCCTTACAGTCGGGCTGCCCCACGCTCAGCACTAGAGTGCCTGAGCTAGACGCAGTACTAACTCGTCTTGCCTCGTATGATCGACGAGGCAGACTCGTGTCGCAAGTAATTTATAAAAAAAGGAGTAAATAATGTCTAAAAAATTGACTTTCCAGGAAATCATCCTTACTTTGCAACAATTTTGGAATGACCAAGGTTGTATGCTTATGCAGGCTTATGATAATGAAAAAGGTGCAGGAACCATGAGTCCATACACTTTCCTTCGTGCTATTGGACCTGAGCCATGGAATGCGGCTTATGTAGAACCATCACGTCGTCCTGCTGACGGTCGTTATGGGGAAAACCCTAACCGTCTTTACCAACACCACCAATTCCAAGTGGTTATGAAACCTTCTCCATCAAATATCCAAGAACTTTACCTTGAGTCTTTAGAAAAATTAGGAATCAATCCTTTGGAACACGATATTCGTTTTGTTGAGGACAACTGGGAAAACCCATCAACTGGTTCAGCTGGTCTTGGTTGGGAAGTTTGGCTTGATGGGATGGAAATTACTCAATTCACTTATTTCCAACAAGTTGGTGGATTGGCAACTGGCCCTGTGACTGCGGAAGTGACCTATGGTTTGGAGCGTTTGGCTTCTTACATTCAAGAAGTAGATTCTGTCTATGATATTGAGTGGGCTGATGGTGTAAAATACGGAGAAATCTTTATCCAGCCTGAGTACGAGCATTCAAAATATTCATTTGAAATTTCTGACCAAGAGATGTTGCTTGAAAACTTTGATAAGTTTGAAAAAGAAGCTGGTCGCGCTTTGGAAGAAGGCTTGGTTCACCCTGCCTATGACTATGTTCTCAAATGTTCACACACCTTTAACCTGCTTGACGCGCGTGGTGCCGTATCTGTAACAGAGCGTGCAGGCTATATCGCACGTATCCGTAACTTGGCCCGTGTCGTAGCCAAAACCTTTGTCGCAGAACGCAAACGCCTAGGCTACCCACTTTTAGATGAAGCAACACGGGCTAAACTCTTAGCAGAAGACGCAGAATAAAGAGAGTGACAAATTAGAAAAATGGGCGAACAGAGTGAGCCCTGAGCCAGTTGCCGCAGTGATGAATGTATCCTTAGTGAAGCTAAGGATACTAGGCAAAATTGGAGACTTTTGACTCCAATTTTAGCAATGAAACAACGAAGTTGGTTGCTTGCGTGCCCATCACATAAGGCAAGCTGGAAAATAAAAAGATATTTTTCGGAGAAAAAACATGATAAAAAACTTATTAGTAGAACTCGGTCTTGAAGAATTACCAGCCTATGTTGTCACACCAAGTGAAAAACAATTAGGTGAAAAAATGGCAGTCTTCCTCAAGGAAAACCGCCTGTCTTTTGAAACCATTCAAACCTTCTCAACACCACGTCGTTTGGCTGTTCGTGTGATTGGTCTTGCAGACAAGCAGTCTGATTTGACAGAAGATTTCAAGGGTCCAGCAAAGAAAATTGCCTTGGATAGTGATGGAAACTTCACTAAAGCAGCTCAAGGATTCGTCCGTGGAAAAGGCTTGACGGTTGAAGATATCGAATTCCGTGAAATCAAGGGTGAAGAATATGTCTATGTCACTAAGGAAGAAATTGGTCAAGCGGTTGAAGACATTATTCCAGGTGTTGTAGATGTTTTGAAGTCATTGACTTTCCCAGTCAGCATGCACTGGGCTGGCAATAGCTTTGAATACATCCGCCCTGTTCACACTTTAACCGTTCTTTTAGATGAGCAAGAGTTTGATTTGGATTTCCTTGATATCAAGGGTGATCGTGTGAGCCGTGGCCATCGTTTCTTGGGACAAGAAACAAAGATTCAGTCAGCTTTGAGCTATGAAGAAGATCTTCGTAAGCAGTTTGTAATCGCAGATCCACGTGAACGTGAGCAAATGATTATTGACCAAATTAAGGCAATCGAAGCTGAACACAGTGTACGTATCGAAATTGATGCGGACTTGCTTAATGAAGTCTTGAACTTGGTTGAATACCCAACTGCCTTTATGGGAAGTTTTGATGCCAAATACCTTGAAGTTCCAGAAGAAGTCTTGGTAACTTCGATGAAGGAACACCAACGTTACTTTGTTGTTCGTGATCAAGATGGAAAACTCTTGTCAAACTTCATTTCTGTTCGTAACGGAAACGCAGAGCATTTGGAAAATGTCATCAAAGGAAATGAAAAAGTTTTGGTAGCTCGTTTGGAAGACGGAGAATTCTTCTGGCGTGAAGACCAAAAATTGGTTATTTCAGATCTTGTTGAAAAATTAAACAATGTAACCTTCCATGAGAAAATTGGTTCCCTTCGTGAACACATGATTCGTACGGGTCAGATTGCTATTCTCTTGGCAGAAAAAGCAGGTTTGTCAGTGGATGAAACAGTTGACCTAGCTCGCGCAGCTGCCATTTACAAGTTTGACTTGTTAACAGGTATGGTTGGTGAATTTGATGAGCTCCAAGGAATTATGGGTGAGAAATATGCCCTTCTTGCTAGGGAAACTCCAGCAGTTGCAACAGCTATTCGTGAACACTACATGCCTACATCAGCTGAAGGAGAGCTTCCAGAGAGCAAGGTCGGTGCAGTGCTTGCCATTGCAGACAAATTGGATACGATTTTGAGTTTCTTCTCAGTAGGTTTGATTCCATCAGGTTCTAATGACCCTTATGCCCTTCGTCGTGCGACCCAAGGTGTTGTTCGTATCTTGGATGCCTTTGGTTGGCACATTGCTATGGATGAGCTGATTGATAGCCTTTATACATTGAAATTTGACAGCTTGACTTATGAAAATAAAGCTGAAGTTATGGACTTTATCAAGGCTCGTGTTGATAAGATGATGGGTTCTACTCCAAAAGACATCAAGGAAGCCGTTCTTGCAGGATCAAACTTTGTTGTGGCGGATATGTTGGAAGCGGCAAGTGCTCTCGTAGAAGCGAGCAAGGAAGAAGACTTCAAACCATCTGTTGAATCGCTTTCTCGTGCCTTTAACTTGGCTGAGAAGGCAGAAGGAGTTGCTACAGTTGATTCAGCTCTCTTTGAAAATGAGCAAGAAAAAGCTTTGGCAGAAGCAGTAGAATCACTCGTTTTGTCAGGAACTGCCAGTCAACAATTGAAACAGCTCTTTGCGCTTAGTCCAGTTATTGATGCTTTCTTTGAGAATACCATGGTAATGGCCGAAGATCAGGCTATCCGTCAAAATCGTTTGGCTATCTTGTCTCATTTAACTCAAAAAGCAGCTAAACTTGCTCGTTTTAACCAAATTAACACTAAATAAAATTTGATAAACGGACTTTATCTTATCAAAAAGGAGAAGAAATGGATCCGAAAAAAATTGCTCGTATCAACGAGCTCGCTAAAAAGAAAAAAACAGAAGGCTTGACCCCAGAAGAAAAAGTGGAACAAGCTAAACTACGTGAGGAATACATCGAAGGTTATCGTAGCACTGTTCGTCACCACATTGAAGGGATCAAAATTGTGGACGAAGAAGGAAACGATGTTACACCAGAAAAGCTACGTCAAGTTCAACGTGAAAAAGGTTTACATGGTCGTAGTCTCGATGACCCAAATTCATAATAAGTATTCTTTCTTTTAACAAAGATAGATGAAATAATAACCAAAAGACTAGCAGTTTGTGTTTGCTAGTCTTTTTTTGCTAAAAAAGGAACCAAGATGGTTCCTAAAATTATTAGTTACTTGCTCCAGATGTAGCGTCTGCGCCACCACCGTGGCCTCCAGCATCACCTGAATCTGAAGCTCCAGATGTAGCATCTGCTCCGCCATGTCCTCCAGCAGGAGATGGAGCATTTCCACCAACTAGACGTTGACCAGTTGTATTGAGGTACCAGTCAAGCCATGGTTGGAAATTAAAGATGATTTCATTGATTCCAGCATATGAGCCATCTGGGTAATACATTGCTTGGTAATTATGGGTATTAATAACGCCTTCTGGTGTTCCTGGCACAATTGTACGGACATATTCTTGGTCTCCGTTACGCAGTACGCCGACAACCCATTCAACGTTTTTCATTCTAGAATCTGGCAATGAACCGTGTACAGTTCCTAAACGGTTTCCTGATTGAGCACGTACACGTTTACCAAACATTGTATTTGGATCTTGGTGTGCGTTATTAAAGTACAAGAATTGGTTATTATCATCTGCATATGTCAACTCAAATGGCATTGCTTTTAAGAACATGTCGATTTGGTTAACTGTTAAGATACCGTGGTCTAATTTAACGTAAGTATCTCCAGAAACAGCTCCAACAAGTTCAGCAGCTTTTTCTACCCATTCAGGATCATCTGGATCAACACCTTGAATGGTAGTTGCAATTGAATTTGTACAATATAAATCTTCTGGTTCAATTGGTTTTGGTTTTTTCAATTTTGAAACGACTCCCACATATTTTACAAAGTTGTCCAAGCATGTTTCAAGGAAATTAATAGTTCCTTCGTTTGTGATATTGCCCTCAGTGTCAAAAGCTTCTTTGGCTTTACCAAGGAGGAATTCGTTACCTGGAAGAGTGTAGGCATTGACACCTGGAGCGTCAAGAATCTTACGAAGGTGAACTTGGGCACGAGAAGTACCTTGGTCGTAGTAAGAAGCACCCACAATCATGACTGGTTTGTTTTCAAATGGATGAACTTCGTATGAAAGCCATTCAAGAACAGATTTAAGAGAAGCTGAGATTGTATGGTTGTGCTCAGGAGTCGCAATAATGACACCATCAGCACGTGTAATTCTGTTATACAAGAGACGCAATTGGAAGCTTTCATCCCATTTTTCGTCTTGGTTAAACATTGGAACTTCGTCAATTTCGAGGACTTCTAATTCAAATTTGAGTTTGAAGTGACGACGGATGAATTCCAAGAGTTTACGGTTATATGATTGATCGTAGTTTGATCCTACAAGTCCAACAAATTTCATTCTTTTTGGTCTCCTATCTTATAAATTTTCCCAGTCAAAGTCTTCAGCGTCTTTGCGAAGTAATGCTTGTGCATTGCGCAATTTTTCTGTAATTTTTACAAAGATACGGAAGTCATCAAAAGTGGCATCCAGTTTTTTAATAACATCAAGATCAACCAAGTCGCCACTTGGGTTAAAGGCTTGAAGAGAGTGTGAAAGCAAGAATTCATCAGGAAGGACACTTGCTTTGATTTCTGGTGCGTTTAAGATTTGACGAAGCTGTAATTGAGCGCGTGATGAACCAAGTGTACCGTAAGAAGCACCTGTAATCATGATTGGTTTATTCAAGAGTGGGTAAATACCATATGACAACCAAGCAAGAGCGCTCATCAAAACAGCTGGGATAGAGTGGTCGTACTCAGGAGTACCGATAATAACGCCATCTGCTTCTTCAATTTTAGCAGCAATTTCTAGAATTTCAGCAGGGACTTGCTTGTCAGCTGGTTTGTTAAAGACAGGAATGTCCTTGATTTCAACAAGTTCAATTTCAGCTTTGTCAGCAAAGTGTTTTTGCATGTATTGAAGCAATTGACGGTTTGTAGAACGTTTTGAATTTGTTCCAACAATAGCAATAAGTTTTAACATGAGATTTCCTTTCTCTTTTTACATAATACGAATTTAAAACTCCATTGAAACAGTTGTTTCTATAGAGTAGGAATTCCTGAAGAACAGCTTAGGTGACCTTCTTTATCGATGAGGATAGCTTCGATGCCCTCCAAACTTTCGACTTGCCAGAGGATAGAAGCGGGTCTTTCTCCAAAGAGACGAGTTGTCCAGATTTCACCATCAACTGATTTATCAGAGATGATTGTCAGACTAGCAAGTTCCGTTTCAACAGGATAGCCTGTTTGACTATCAAAAATGTGATGGTAATCTTTTCCATCGACTGTCAGGTGACGTTCATAAATGCCTGAAGTCACGACAGATTTATCGACAACAGGGATGGTCATTAAGTGATTTCCCCTCGGATTAGCTGGGTCTTGAATCCCGATTTGCCAAGGTTGATTTCCTCTTGCCTGATTTTTTCCAATGGTCAGGATATTCCCTCCCAGATTGATCAAGGCAGAAGTCACTCCCTCTTCTCTTAGAAATTGGGCAACCTTATCCGCACTATAACCCTTGGCTAAACAACCAAGATCGATCTTCATTCCTTTCTGTTTCAAGAACACAGTGGAAGCAGAAGAATCTAACTCGATATACTGAGGATTGATTAAAGGTAGCACCTCTTCAATTTCTTGGGGTTGGGCCACTTTGGCATCTGAAAAACCGATACGCCAGGTTTGAATTAAGGGACCAATACTGATGTTGAGATGGCTAGAGGGCGCTAGGCTATGCTCTAATCCAAGTGCAAGCAGTTCAAACAGGTCTGGATGAACTTTGACTGGAGCTATTCCAGCTTGATAATTGATCTCCATCAACTCAGATTCTTGGCTATTGGCATTGAAGCGGTATTCTAGCTCTTTGAGTAAATCAAAGGATTTTTGAAGCAAGATATCGGCTCGCTCATCTACTAATGAAATAGTGATAGTAGTCCCCATTAGCCGTTCGGAATGTGAACTAAGAGGCAAGCTACCAACTCCTTTCTCTTATGTGAAAAGAAGGTTGAAATATTGTAAATTTATATTAAATTTAACCCCTTACAATTTCTTTCCATGATATTAGCATACCATAAAGTCAGCGTTTTCACAAATAAAATTTGTAAAGTTGTCAAGAAATATGCTCAGAAAATAAAGAATAATTGTAAGAAAGAATGATAAAATACAAATTATTTACATTTTTTTACAAAAAAATCGGGAAAATTAGCAAAACTCTTGTAAACGCTAACAGTAAATGTTATACTAGAAGAGTAAATTTAAAATTGAAGGTAGGAATTTTTCTATGAGTAAAATCGTTGTAGTTGGTGCTAACCACGCTGGTACAGCATGTATTAATACTATGTTGGATAATTTTGGAAATGAGAACGAAATCGTTGTATTTGACCAAAACTCTAACATCTCTTTCCTAGGATGTGGAATGGCCCTTTGGATTGGGGAACAAATTGACGGTGCTGAAGGCTTGTTCTATTCTGATAAAGAAAAATTGGAAGCTAAAGGTGCTAAGGTTTACATGAACTCACCTGTTCTTTCAATCGACTATGATAACAAAATAGTTACAGCAGAAGTTGAAGGAAAAGAGCACAAAGAGCCATACGAGAAATTGATTTTCGCTACAGGTTCTACACCAATCTTGCCACCAATCGAAGGTGTTGAAATTGTTAAAGGAAACCGCGAATTTAAAGCAACTCTTGAAAACGTACAATTCGTTAAATTGTACCAAAACGCTGAAGAAGTTATCAATAAGCTTGCTGATAAGAGTAAACACCTTGATCGTATCGCTGTTGTTGGTGGTGGTTATATCGGTGTTGAACTTGCTGAAGCCTTTGAACGTCTTGGAAAAGAAGTTGTTCTTGTTGATATTGTAGATACTGTCTTGAACGGTTACTATGACAAAGACTTCACACAAATGATGGCCAAGAACTTGGAAGACCACAACATCCGTTTGGCTCTTGGTCAAACTGTTAAAGCAATCGAAGGTGACGGTAAAGTTGAACGCTTGATTACTGATAAAGAGACTTTCGATGTAGATATGGTTATCCTTGCAGTTGGTTTCCGTCCAAACACAGCCCTTGCTGATGGAAAAATTGAACTCTTCCGTAACGGTGCCTTCCTTGTAGACAAGAAACAAGAAACATCTATCCCAGGCGTTTACGCAGTAGGTGACTGTGCGACTGTTTATGACAACGCTCGTAAAGACACAAGCTACATCGCCCTTGCTTCAAACGCAGTTCGTACTGGTATTGTTGGTGCTTACAACGCTTGTGGACATGAATTGGAAGGAATCGGTGTTCAAGGTTCAAACGGTATCTCAATCTATGGTCTTCACATGGTTTCAACTGGTTTGACACTTGAAAAAGCGAAAGCTGCTGGTTACAATGCAACTGAAACAGGCTTTAACGATCTTCAAAAACCAGAATTCATGAAACATGACAACCATGAAGTAGCAATTAAGATTGTCTTTGACAAAGATAGCCGTGAGATTCTTGGTGCCCAAATGGTTTCACACGATTCTGCAATCAGCATGGGAATCCACATGTTCTCACTTGCTATCCAAGAGCATGTGACAATTGATAAATTGGCATTGACAGACCTCTTCTTCTTGCCACACTTCAACAAACCATACAACTACATCACAATGGCTGCACTTACAGCTGAAAAATAAAATTTGATGAACTATCTGGCCTTAAGTTAAGGTCAGATAGTTTTTTAATTAATCTGTACCCACACAATTACGTTTTTTTTATCTTGTGATTCCTTCTGTTCTGAATTAAAATGAAATGGTAGCTACCAATATAAATGATGAGGAAAAAGAAATGACTGAAAATCGTTATGAATTAAATAAAAACTTGGCACAGATGCTCAAGGGTGGGGTTATCATGGACGTTCAGAACCCTGAACAGGCACGTATTGCAGAAGCTGCTGGTGCGGCAGCTGTGATGGCCTTGGAGCGGATTCCGGCTGATATCCGTGCAGCTGGTGGTGTTTCCCGCATGAGTGATCCAAAGATGATTAAGGAAATCCAAGAAGCAGTTAGTATTCCAGTGATGGCCAAGGTCAGAATCGGGCACTTTGTTGAAGCTCAGATTTTAGAGGCTATTGAAATTGACTATATCGATGAGAGTGAAGTTTTATCTCCAGCAGACGACCGTTTCCATGTGGACAAGAAAGAATTCCAAGTTCCTTTTGTTTGTGGTGCTAAGGATTTGGGTGAAGCCTTGCGTCGTATCGCTGAAGGTGCTTCCATGATTCGTACTAAAGGAGAACCGGGTACAGGAGATATCGTCCAAGCTGTTCGCCATATGCGTATGATGAATCAAGAAATCCGTCGCATTCAAAATCTACGTGAAGATGAACTCTATGTTGCTGCTAAGGACTTGCAAGTCCCTGTAGAATTGGTTCAATATGTCCATGAACATGGGAAATTGCCAGTTGTAAACTTCGCAGCTGGAGGCGTTGCAACGCCAGCAGATGCTGCGTTGATGATGCAATTAGGGGCAGAGGGGGTCTTTGTCGGTTCAGGTATTTTTAAGTCAGGCGATCCTGTTAAACGAGCGAGTGCCATTGTTAAGGCTGTGACTAACTTCCGTAATCCTCAAATCCTAGCTCAAATCTCTGAAGATCTAGGAGAAGCCATGGTTGGTATAAATGAAAATGAGATCCAAATCCTCATGGCTGAGCGAGGAAAATAGATGAAAATTGGAATATTGGCCTTGCAAGGTGCCTTTGCAGAACATGCAAAAGTACTAGATCAATTAGGTGTTGAGAGTGTTGAAATCAGAAATCTAGATGATTTTCAGAAACATCAGAGTGACTTGTCGGGTTTGATATTACCTGGAGGTGAGTCTACAACCATGGGCAAGCTCTTACGTGATCAGAACATGCTGATTCCCATTCGTGAAGCCATTCTATCTGGTTTACCAGCCTTTGGAACCTGTGCAGGCTTAATTTTACTGGCTAAGGAAATCACTTCTCAGGAAGAAAGTCATCTAGGAACTATGGATATGGTGGTCGAGCGTAATGCTTATGGGCGCCAACTAGGAAGTTTCTACACGGAAGCAGAATGTAAGGGAGTCGGTCAGATTCCAATGACCTTTATCCGTGGTCCAATTATCAGCAGTGTTGGAGAGGGTGTAGAAATTCTAGCAAGAGTTGACGATCAAATCGTTGCAGCCCAAGAAAAAAATATGTTGGTAACTTCTTTTCATCCAGAATTGACTGATGATGTTCGCTTGCACCAGTACTTTATCAATATGTGTGACAAAAAGATAGTGGAATAAAAAGTGATAAATCAAGTTTCGATTCGCTTTTTCCAAAGAATCATTTTTTAAGTCATCTGACAGTATTCTGTGAATTTATATTTATTTACGATAAATTAGAAAAGAATGATCGTTGGAATAAAGCTTATATACTGAATATAGTGTTCAAGTGTCTTTTATTGGGAGCACTTTAGAGGATGGAGTTAAAATACTATTCTATACTCCTTAATACTCTTCGACAATCTCTTCAAACCACGTCAGCTTTATCCGCAACCTCAAAGCGGTGCTTTGAACAACCTGCGGTTAGCTTCCTAGTTAGCTCTTTGATTTTCATTGAATATATAGTGGTTTGAAATAAGATGTGTGCAACTTGATTAGGGAAATCAAATTAATTTCTAGAAATGTTTTAGTATCCACGATGTACTATTCTAGTTTCAATTTACTATAAAAATGATGTATGGGATTGGTCAAAAAGAACACTTTGAAAATAGCAAAAAACGAGTATCTCTACAGATGGAGATACTCGTTCTATTATGTATAAAGCTATGAGTCTGTCGTCCTACGTAAGGTGCGCGTCGAAGGTTATACCTAAAAAAACTCCAAACGCGATACAATAAAGGGGATTAAGCCAATTCTAAAGATTTTTTAAGAGGTAAGTGATGAGTTAAGATCAATGGTGTTTTAACAAGGTGAAAAGGGTCAGTACATTTTACAACGTTTTTTATTTTATTCTTTGGTATTCTTTTGCAAAAAAAGAATACAACATTTTGTTGGATCCTAAATATTAAATCAAGTCCTGAATTTTCTTAAGTTTTTATCATATTTTCTGTTATAATTAAGGTGCCTTAAGAAAAATATTAAGGTGCCTTAAGAAAAATATTAAGGTGCCTTAAGGAAAATAATGAAAAAACTAAATGTTTTTCATATAGTTTTCATTGTTTTAATAGTTTAAAGTCAATCTTATTTTTCTCTAATAGAAAATAATGAAAAAGTAGGTTTAGAAAGAGGTAAGTATCTATGTCTTCTCATAAAAAAGTGTCACTCTCTGAGATTAATCAATCTATCGATACTCCAAATAACAATCATTTCTGGCAAAATTTAAAGGCCTTTTTAGGTCCGGGTGCTCTTGTTGCAGTTGGTTATATGGATCCAGGAAACTGGATTACCAGTGTAGTCGGTGGTGCTTCCTATAAGTATAGTCTCTTGTTTGTTATCTTGATTTCATCTCTCATTGCCATGCAACTTCAGCAGATGGCAGGAAAGCTTGGTATTGTAACCCAGATGGACCTGGCTCAAGCAACGGCTCATCATTCACCTAAATGGCTTCGTTATAGTCTATGGGTGATTTTAGAATTAGCCTTGATGGCGACAGATCTGGCAGAAGTTCTAGGTTCAGCGATTGCTCTCAATCTTCTCTTTAAGATTCCGATTATGATAGCAATTCTCTTGACCGTGTTGGATGTTTTTCTCTTATTGCTTCTGATGAAATTTGGCTTTAAGAAGATTGAAGCTATTGTGACAACACTGATTTTAACCATTCTAGCAATTTTTACCTATCTGGTAGCTTTGTCACATCCAATCTTCCAAGGAATCGTTGAGGGTTATCTACCGAATGCAACCTTATTTGAAAGTCCCTTGCCAGGGCATGAAAGTCAATTAACCTTGGCACTAGGGATCGTGGGAGCAACGGTTATGCCCCATAACCTCTATTTGCATTCTTCCTTGTCTCAAACTCGGAAAATCAATCACAAGGACAAGAATGATGTTCGAAAAGCCGTGCGCTTTATGACCTGGGATTCAAATCTCCAATTATCCTTGGCCTTTGTGGTTAACTCCCTTCTATTAATTCTCGGGGCGGCTCTCTTTTTCGGCCATGCATCTGAGATTTCTGCCTTCTCTCAAATGTATAATGCCTTGCAGGATTCTACTATTGCAGGAGCTATAGCTAGCTCGACCTTATCAACCTTGTTTGCCTTGGCTTTATTAGCCAGTGGTCAAAATTCGACAATTACGGGTACCTTGACTGGACAAATCGTTATGGAAGGTTTCTTGCATATGAGATTACCTCAATGGTTCATTCGTTTGGCAACTCGTCTCTTTGCCTTGTTGCCTGTCATGATTGTAGCGGTTCTGTTTGGTCATCAGGAAAAAACATTGGATCAGTTATTGGTTTATTCACAAGTCTTTCTTTCGATTGCTCTTCCATTTTCAATCTTCCCACTGATTTATCTAACTTCTAAGAAATCACTGATGGGAGAATTTACCAATGCCAAATGGAATACCATCCTTGGCTATATCGTTTCCATTATCTTAACAATTCTCAATGTGAAATTGTTATTTGATATTTTCTAAGAAATTCACCCGAGTTATAAAACAAGCATATAAGAAAAAAGATACCCAAGATTTTGTACTGCACCCCAAAAGTTAGACAGAAAAAATCTAACTTTTGGGGTGTTTTATTATGAAATTGAGTTATGATGATAAAGTTCAGATCTATGAACTTAGAAAACAAGGATATAGCTTAGAGAAGCTTTC
>NZ_JUPG01000012.1 GCF_001074825.1 Streptococcus pseudopneumoniae | reverse complement strand
AATACTCTCATTGAGGGATGGTGATGATTTTAGCTTTATCCTTAAGAAATGTTTTAAAGACAGATTGAAACAAAGGTGGAGGTTGTTGACTCTTTTTATACCATAACTAATAATACAAAGTGTGTAATCTTAAAGTAGATATAAATAGTTAAATTTTAAAAAAATTATTATTTCTTTACTTTTTATTTTATAATAACAAATATAAAGAGTTAGGGGATGTTTATGAGTTCTTCAGAGTTTATTTCGAAGATAGATTATTCTTGTCATAAGAAAGTCTTTTCAATCAAAGTAAGTTCAAGTATGCGATTCGTTCCATGTTTGCAGGTGCTTTTTTAACCTTTAGTACAGCAGCTGGAGCTATTGGTGCGGATTTATTAAACAGTATTATTCCAAGTAGTGGGTATTTTCTTTTCCCATTTGTTTTTGCTTGGGGACTTGTTTATATCGTTTTTCTAAATGCTGAGTTAGTTACATCCAACATGATGTACCTAACAGCAGGCGCATTTTTAAAAAAGATGGATTGGAAAAAGGCAGTAATCATTTTACTATACTGTACTCTATTTAATCTAATTGGTGCCTTGGTAGCTGGATGGGCCTTTGCCAACTCATCAGCATTTTCTCATCTGACCCATGATAGTTTCCTTCCTAATCTTGTAGCCAAGAAATTGGCGCGTCCAAGTAATTTAGTCCTGATTGAGGGAATTCTTGCCAATGTATTTGTAAATATTGCCATTCTTTCATCTATACTAGTTAAAGATGGTGCCGCCAAACTATGGATTATTTTATCAGCTATTTCCATGTTTGTCTTCCTGTCCAATGAGCATATCGCTGCCAATTTTGCTTCCTTTAGTATTATGAAATTCAGCATGATTGCTGATCAAGTACCTCATTTTGATTTGGTAAATATACTTCGACATTGGGGAGTAACCTTCATTGCTAACTTTATAGGTGGAGGTCTTCTGATTGGTTTACCATATGCTTTTCTCAATAAGAATGAAGATACATATGTTGATTAAGAAGAGTTAGTGTATCAGGGAGAATCAGAACGATTCTCTCTTTTTCTTTTACAAAATAGGCTTGCAGAGAAAATCGTTTTTAAATTGTAACAATAAAATATATTAAATAGGATAAAAGTTATTCCACTCAATCTCTAGATTCTGATAATTAAAAATTCTAAAAGTTTGTTATTAAAGTAATGTAAACGATTTCTAAAATTTTAAAATTTAGAAAAAATACAATTAGGAAAGGCTTTTCATTATATCTATTTTATGTTATAATTATCACAAATAAAAGTTTTAGGAGTTTATTATGGTTTCTTCAGAATTTATCTCAAAGATTGAATTTGCTTGCAAGAAGAAAGAAAGTCTCTATAGCCAAAGCAAATTTAAGTATGCGATTCGTTCTATGTTTGCAGGTGCATTTTTAACCTTCAGTACAGCTGCTGGTGCAGTTGGGGCTGACTTGATTAATAAAATTGCACCAGGTAGTGGACGCTTCCTCTTCCCATTTGTCTTTGCTTGGGGATTGGCCTACATTGTTTTCTTGAATGCCGAGTTGGTAACATCAAACATGATGTTCTTGACTGCTGGTAGTTTCTTGAAAAAAATCTCTTGGAGAAAAACGGCTGAGATTTTACTTTACTGTACCTTGTTTAACCTTATTGGAGCCTTGATAGCAGGTTGGGGATTTGCTCACTCAGCAGCCTATGCACATCTGACACACGATAGCTTTATTTCAGGGGTTGTTGAGATGAAGTTAGGCCGTTCAAATGAATTAGTTTTGCTTGAGGCTATTTTGGCAAATATTTTCGTAAATATTGCGATTCTTTCATTTGTTTTGGTCAAAGATGGTGGTGCCAAACTTTGGCTTGTGTTGTCAGCGATTTACATGTTTGTATTCTTAACAAACGAGCACATTGCGGCGAACTTTGCTTCTTTCGCGATTGTGAAATTCAGTGTTGCTGCTGATTCAATTGCTAACTTCGGTGTTGGAAATATGCTCCGTCACTGGGGAGTAACCTTCATCGGAAACTTTATCGGAGGAGGTCTCTTGATGGGTCTTCCATATGCCTTCCTCAATAAAAACGAAGATACTTATGTAGATTAAGGAAATGAGCACGATTGAATCGTGCTTTTTCGTTTTGTAAGAAGCAATAGCTACTCCTTATATCAAAATATAGAAAAGAGGTATTAGTCAAGATAGGTCGATAGTGCTACAATATCCTTAATGAAACTATATGGAGGTCGCCTTATGACTCGCGATTTTAAATTTGAAACTTTGCAACTACATGCTGGTCAAGTTGTGGATCCAGCTACCAAGTCTCGTGCAGTGCCAATTTATCAGACAACATCCTTCGTTTTTGACGATACGCAGGAAGGTGCTGATCTGTTTGCCTTGAGAAAACCAGGCAATATCTATACTCGTATTACAAATCCTACAACGGCTGCCTTTGAAGAAAGAATCGCTGCTCTTGAAGGTGGTGTCGGAGCGCTAGCAACAGCCTCAGGTATGGCAGCAGTGACTTATACGATTTTGGCTCTTGCTCATGCAGGTGACCATGTTGTAGCAGCATCAACTATTTACGGTGGGACTTTCAATCTCTTGAAAGAAACCCTTCCTCGTTATGGGATCACAACAACCTTTGTCGATGTTGATAATTTGGAGGAAGTAGAAGGAGCGATCAAAGACAATACCAAGCTTGTCTTGATTGAAACCTTGGGGAATCCCTTGATAAACATTCCTGACTTGGAAAAATTGGCTGAGATTGCGCATAAACACCAGATTCCACTAGTTTCGGATAATACCTTTGCCACACCTTACTTGATTAACGTCTTCTCTCACGGTGTAGATATTGCTATTCACTCTGCGACTAAGTTTATCGGTGGGCATGGTACAACTATTGGTGGAGTGATTGTCGACAGCGGTCGTTTTGACTGGGCAGCTTCAGGGAAATTTCCTCAATTTGTTGAGGAAGACCCAAGTTATCATAACTTGAGCTATACTCGTGATGTGGGTGCAGCAGCTTTTATTATCGCTGTCCGTGTTCAATTGCTCCGTGATACAGGGGCGGCCTTGTCGCCATTTAATGCCTTTCTCTTGCTACAAGGACTTGAAACCCTCTCACTTCGTGTGGAACGTCATGTACAAAATGCAGAGAAAATTGTTGATTTCCTTGTCAACCATCCTAAGGTAGAAAAAGTCAACTATCCAAAATTGGCAGATAGTCCTTACCATGCCTTGTCTGAGAAATATTTACCAAAAGGTGTGGGTTCCATCTTTACCTTCCATGTCAAAGGTGGGGAGGCAGAAGCACGCAAGGTAATTGATCATTTAGAAATCTTCTCTGATCTTGCAAACGTGGCAGATGCTAAATCGCTTGTTGTCCATCCAGCCACAACCACTCACGGTCAATTGTCAGAAAAAGACCTAGAAGCAGCAGGTGTCACACCAAACCAAATTCGCTTGTCAATCGGACTTGAAAATGTAGAGGATTTGATTGAAGACTTGCGATTGGCCTTGGAGAAAATTTAAAGTAAAAGAAGATAAACAGTGGGTTTCGACTCACTGTTTTTGATTTTCCCTCAGGCATGATATAATGGTTACAGAAGTCTAGAAAGAGGAATGGTATGAACGAAATCAAATGTCCCAACTGTGGGGAGGTCTTTACAGTGAATGAAAGCCAGTATGCCGAACTTCTGTCCCAAGTAAGAACGGCCGAGTTTGATAAGGAACTACATGATCGGATGAAGCAGGAACTGGCCTTGGCTGAGCAAAAGGCCATGAATGAACAACAGTCTAAACTGGCTCAAAAAGACCAAGAAATTGCTCAATTACAGAGTCAAATCCAAAACTTTGATACAGAGAAAGAACTGGCCAAGAAAGAGGTTGAACAGACAAGCAATCAGGCCTTATTGGCTAAGGACAAGGAAGTACAGGCCTTGGAAAACCAGTTGGCGACCTTGCGTTTGGAGCATGAAAATCAACTGCAAAAGACCCTATCTGACCTAGAAAAAGAACGGGATCAGGTCAAAAATCAGCTCCTATTACAAGAAAAAGAAAACGAGCTTTCTCTTGCTTCTGTTAAGCAAAACTATGAAGCCCAACTTAAAGCAGCTAGTGAACAAGTCGAATTTTACAAGAATTTCAAAGCCCAACAATCTACAAAAGCCATCGGGGAAAGTCTGGAACAGTATGCTGAAAGTGAGTTTAACAAGGTTCGCAGTTTTGCCTTCCCAAATGCCTACTTTGAGAAGGATAACAAGGTCTCTGCGCGTGGGTCTAAAGGAGACTTTATCTTCCGGGAGTGTGATGAAAATGGAGTCGAAATCATTTCCATTATGTTTGAGATGAAGAATGAAGCGGACGGAACAGAGAAGAAGCACAAGAATGCAGATTTTTACAAGGAATTAGACAAGGACCGTCGGGAGAAGAGCTGTGAATATGCGGTTTTGGTGTCTATGCTTGAGGCTGATAACGACTATTTTAACACCGGGATTGTTGATGTCAGCCATGAGTATGAAAAGATGTATGTGGTTCGTCCTCAGTTCTTTATTCAATTGATTGGTTTATTACGCAATGCGGCGCTTAATTCCCTAAAATACAAGCAAGAGTTGGCACTTGTCCGTGAACAAAATATAGATATTACACATTTTGAGGAAGACTTGGATGCCTTTAAGCTAGCTTTTGCCAAGAACTACAACTCTGCTTCAACTAACTTTAGTAAAGCAATCGATGAAATCGACAAGGCCATCAAACGCATGGAAGAGGTTAAGAAGTTCCTAACCACATCTGAGAATCAACTTCGTCTTGCAAACAACAAGCTGGAAGATGTATCCGTCAAGAAATTGACCCGTAAAAATCCAACCATGAAAGCAAAGTTTGAAGCGCTGAAGGGGGAGTAGAAAGCAAAAATGAACGGTATTATCAACTTAAAAAAAGAAGCGGGGATGACCTCGCATGATGCGGTTTTTAAACTGCGTAAGATTTTGGGAACCAAGAAGATTGGTCATGGTGGGACCTTGGATCCGGATGTGGTGGGTGTTTTGCCCATTGCGGTTGGCAAGGCGACACGCATGGTCGAGTTTATTCAGGACGAGGGCAAGGTCTATGAGGGGGAAATTACTCTCGGATATTCAACGACGACTGAGGATGCTAGTGGGGAAGTGGTCGCAGAGACACCTGTTTTATCGCCCTTGGATGAAAAGCTTGTTGATGAAGCGATTGCTAGTTTGACTGGGTCTATTACTCAGATTCCACCTATGTATTCGGCTGTTAAGGTCAATGGTCGCAAGCTCTATGAGTATGCTCGTGCTGGTCAGGAAGTGGAACGTCCAGAACGTCAGGTGACTATTTATAGCTTTGAGCGGACAAGTCCGATTTCTTATGAGAGAGAACTTGCAAGATTCACTTTTCGTGTGAAATGTAGCAAGGGAACCTATATTCGTACCTTATCGGTTGACTTGGGAGAGAAGCTTGGTTATGCGGCTCATATGTCACATCTGACTCGAACTAGTGCAGCTGGTTTGCAACTAGAAGATGCTCTTACCTTGGAAGAAATTGCTGAAAAAGTAGAGACTGGTCAATTGAACTTTCTTCATCCTCTAGAGATTGGGACAGGCGACCTTGTCAAAGTTTTCCTAACTCAAGAAGAGGCTACAGAAGTGCGCTTTGGTCGTTTTATCGAACTCGACCAAACAAACCAAGAATTGGCTGCCTTTGAAGATGACAAATTATTAGCCATTCTTGAAAAACGGGGGGATCTTTACAAGCCAAGGAAGGTTTTTAGCTAGTATAATTGAAGTGTAGGAATTGGAATTGTTTCCCCTAAACTATCCAAACCAGACTATAAATTTTGTAAAAAATGTGATAGAATAGACGACGGATAAAAAAACGGAGGATAGCATGCAAAATAGACCAATCATTATCGGAGTGACAGGTGGTTCTGGTGGTGGTAAGACCAGTGTTTCAAGAGCCATTTTATCGCATTTTCCTGATGAAAAGATTTCCATGATTGAGCATGATTCATACTACAAGGATCAGTCTCACTTGACCTTTGAAGAGCGTGTCAAAACCAACTATGACCATCCTTTCGCCTTTGATACAGACTTGATGATTGAGCAGATTAAGGAATTGTTGGCAGGGCGTCCAGTGGACATTCCGACTTATGACTATACAGAGCATACACGAAGCAGCAAGACCTATCGTCAAGAGCCTCAAGATGTCTTTATCGTTGAGGGGATTTTGGTCTTGGAGGACAAGCGCCTGCGCGATTTGATGGACATCAAGATTTTTGTGGATACAGATGATGATGTGCGCATTATTCGTCGTATCAAGCGCGATATGGAGGAGCGTGGCCGTAGCCTTGATAGCGTTATTGACCAGTATTTAGGTGTGGTTAAACCAATGTACCACCAGTTTATCGAGCCGACTAAGCGTTATGCTGATATCGTCATTCCTGAAGGAGTTAGCAATACAGTGGCTATCGATCTTTTGACAACCAAGATTGCAAAGATTTTGGAAGAAGCTCGAAACAGCAAATAATCAGATGTGGAGGCCTTGCCTCCTTTTTCTATTTTTCCTTCATAATGGTACATAAATGGAGATTTTTAGGCATATTTTTGGTATAATAATACCCATGAAAGAGCAAGAAAATGAATAGTAGGTGGAGATGGAAAAGTATTTATCGGTAACAACTTTGACCAAGTATCTGAAAATGAAATTCGATAAAGACCCTTATTTGGAACGGGTCTATTTAACTGGTCAAGTTTCCAACTTTCGTAAACGACCTACTCACCAATATTTCTCCCTAAAAGATGACCATGCAGTTATTCAAGCGACTATTTGGTCGGGGATTTATCAGAAATTAGGCTTCGATTTGGAAGAAGGGATGAAAATCAATATAATTGGGCGTGTACAGGTCTACGAACCAAGTGGTAGCTACTCTATCATCATTGAAAAGGCAGAGCCTGATGGGGTTGGTGCGCTTGCGATTCAGTTTGAGCAACTCAAGAAAAAATTGACAGAAGAAGGCCTGTTTCAAGAACGTTTCAAGCAACCTCTGCCCCAATTTTCTAAGAGAATTGGTGTAGTAACCAGTCGCAGTGGAGCCGTTATTCGAGACATTATCACGACCGTCAGCAGACGCTTTACAGGTGTTGATATCCTTCTCTATCCGACCAAGGTTCAAGGTGAAGGAGCTGCGGAGGAAATAGCTCGTAATATTGCGCGTGCTAATCAACGGGACGATTTGGACTTGCTGATTATTGGTCGTGGTGGCGGTTCCATAGAGGATCTCTGGGCCTTTAACGAAGAAATTGTGGTACGAGCTATTTTTGAATCTCGTTTACCAGTTATTTCTAGTGTAGGACATGAGACAGATGTGACTTTAGCAGATTTTGTGGCAGATCGACGAGCTGCAACGCCAACAGCAGCTGCTGAACTAGCAACACCTGTGACCAAGTTGGATCTATTAGCTCATTTGCAAAATCAGGAAAAACGGATGGCTACGGCAGTTCGAAATGTCCTATCTAAGAAACAAGAAGCTTTTAAAAAATGCAGTCAGTCTGTTATCTTTAGACAGCCAGAGCGTTTGTATGATGGTTATTTGCAACGCTTGGATCAACTGCAACTGCGCTTAAAACAAAGTTTGCGAACACGGATTTCTGATAACAAACAAGTCGTCCAAGCAAGGACGCATCGACTGGTACAATTATCACCTGTTACCAAAATTCAACGTTATCAAGACCGTCTAGGCCAGTTGGATAAGCTCCTCCGTAGCCAAATGGCGCTGGTTTATGATTCCAAGGTTGCTGAGGTGAAAAGACTTTCAGAAGCCTTGCTCATGTTGGATACCAGTCGAATCGTGGCGCGTGGCTATGCTATTGTCAAGAAAGAAGAGTCCGTTGTAGATTCGGTTGAGAGTTTGAAGAAAAAAGACCAAGTGACGCTTTTGATGCGAGATGGTCAAGTAGAATTAGAGGTTAAAGATGTCAAAACAAAAGAAATTTGAGGAAAATCTAGCAGAACTGGAGACTATTGTCCAAAGTTTGGAAAATGGTGAAATTGCTTTGGAAGATGCGATTACTGCCTTTCAAAAGGGGATGATCTTGTCAAAAGAGCTCCAAGCGACGCTGGACAAGGCTGAAAAGACCTTGGTCAAGGTCATGCAAGAAGACGGAACAGAAAGTGATTTTGAATGAAAAAGCAAGAAAAATTAGCTCTTGTCGAGTCGGCTTTGGAAGACTTTTATGGAGACCAGCAGTTTGCCTCTAGTTTGCGAGAGTCTGTTCTCTATTCCATTCATGCTGGTGGCAAGCGTATTCGGCCTTTTCTTTTGTTAGAAGTTCTGGAAGCCTTGCAGGTCGCTATTAAACCTGCTCACGCCCAGGTGGCTGCGGCTTTGGAAATGATTCATACAGGTAGCTTGATTCACGATGATCTTCCTGCCATGGATGATGATGATTACCGTCGAGGGCGTTTGACCAATCATAAGAAATTTGGCGAAGCAATGGCGATTTTGGCTGGAGATGCTTTGTTCCTAGATCCTTATGCCTTGATAGCGCAGGCAGATTTGTCAAGTCAGATTAAGGTGGACTTGATTGTCGATTTATCTCTTGCTTCAGGAAGTCTGGGCATGGTGGCAGGCCAGGTTTTGGACATGGAAGGTGAACACCAACACTTGTCTTTGGAAGAACTCCAGACTATTCATGCTAATAAGACTGGAAAATTACTAGCTTATCCCTTCCAAGCGGCTGCTATTATTGCTGAATTGGCTCCTGAAATGCAGGCAAAGCTGAAAACTGTTGGTGAATTGATTGGGCTTGCTTTTCAGGTCAGAGACGATGTGCTGGATGTGACCGCTAGTTTTGAGGAAATCGGTAAGACACCACAAAAGGATCTACAGGCAGAAAAATCAACCTATCCTGCTTTGTTGGGCTTGGAAGAAGCCATTGCCTTTTGTAACCAAACTCTGGATCAAGCTAATGCCAAATTAGAAGAAATTGCCCAGCAGATTCCCTTTGAGATAGAATCGATTGTAAGAGTAGTAGAAAGTTTGAGAATCAATGGCTAAGGAAAGAGTGGATGTACTAGCTTATAAACAGGGCTTATTTGAAACGAGAGAGCAGGCCAAGCGTGGTGTCATGGCTGGCCTAGTTGTAGCAGTTCTGAATGGAGAACGGTTTGATAAACCAGGAGAGAAAATCTCAGATGACACTGAGCTGAAACTCAAGGGTGAAAAACTCAAGTATGTCAGCCGTGGTGGCTTGAAATTGGAGAAGGCCTTGCAGGTCTTTGATTTGTCAGTGGATGGCGCGACCACAATTGATATTGGGGCTTCTACTGGAGGTTTTACCGATGTTATGCTACAGAATGGTGCTGAGTTAGTCTTTGCAGTCGATGTCGGTACCAATCAATTGGCTTGGAAACTACGCCAAGACCCACGAGTAGTCAGCATGGAGCAGTTCAATTTCCGCTATGCTGAAAAGACTGATTTCGAAAAGGAACCGAGCTTTGCCAGTATTGATGTGAGTTTCATTTCCCTCAGTCTGATCCTTCCAGCCTTGCACCGTGTCTTGGCTGATCAAGGTCAGGTTGTGGCTCTGATTAAGCCCCAGTTTGAAGCAGGACGTGAGCAGATTGGAAAAAATGGAATTATTCGCGATGCCAAGGTCCATCAGAATGTCCTTGAATCTGTCACAGCTATGGCAGTAGAGGGAGGCTTTTCAGTCCTTGGATTGGACTTTTCTCCCATCCAAGGTGGACATGGAAATATTGAATTTTTAGCGTATTTGAAAAAAGAAGAGTCAGCAAGCAATCAGGTTCTTGCTGATATTGAAGAAGTAGTAGAGAGGGCGCATAGTCAATTTAAAAATGAATAAAAAAGAGAGACTTGAAAAAATTAGAAGATTTGTGACGGATTATCAAATCGGTACGCAAGAAGAAATTGTAGAACATTTGAAAGAGGCAGGTATCACTGCCACTCAGGCGACAGTATCCCGAGATATCAAAGAGTTAGGTATTGTCAAAATTCCTTTGAGAGATAACACCTATGTCTATGAATTACCAAAATCAATCGTAAAAAGTTTGCAACTGGCTGAAGACAATATCGAATCGGCAGAATTGATGGATAAGATGATCAATCTCCAAGTTATCCCAGGAAATACGGCTTTTGTAAAAGCTCAGTTAATCGAGACTTTTGCGGACAAGATTTTTAGCTGTTTAGCTGATGATAGCTCGATTTTAGTCATTGCCAGAAGTGAAAGTCTAGCTGAGGAAATCTTTGAACAAGTAAAAAATTGGTAGGTCTATATGTTACTTGAAATTTCGATAAAAAACTTTGCCATTATTGAGGCTATTTCCCTCAATTTTGAAAAGGGAATGACTGTCCTGACTGGTGAAACAGGTGCAGGGAAGTCAATTATCATTGATGCTATGAATATGATGTTGGGAGCTCGTGCGACGACAGATGTTATTCGTCATGGTGCGCCAAAGGCAGAGATTGAGGGCCTTTTCTCAGTTGAGAATAGTCGCCTTTTACAGGAAATTTTTAATGAGCAAGGTTTGGAATTGGGGGATGAGATTATCATCCGTCGAGAAATCTTGCAAAATGGTCGGAGTATTAGTCGTGTCAATGGCCAGATGGTCAATCTGTCTGTTTTGCGTGCTATTGGGCAACATCTGGTGGACATTCATGGTCAGCATGACCAAGAAGAGTTAATGCGGCCCCAACTGCATATTCAAATGTTGGATGAATTTGGCGATGTGGCTTTTTGGGACTTGAAAGAAACCTATCAAACGAGTTTTGATGCCTATCGAAAAATGCGCAAGCAGGTTCTGGAAGTCAAGAAAAACCAGCAGGAACACAAGACACGTATCGAAATGTTGGAATTTCAAATGGCAGAAATTGAGGCAGCAAACTTGCAAGCAGGTGAAGACTTGGCTCTCAATCAAGAGCGAGATAAACTTCTCAACCATAAAAATATTGCGGATACACTGACCAATGCCTACAGTATGTTGGACAATGAAGAGTTCTCGAGTCTGGCCAATGTTCGTTCGGCCATGAATGATATGGAAAGTGTCGAAGAGTACGACCCTGAATACTGTGAAATTTCAAGCTCACTATCTGAGACTTACTATGTCTTAGAAGACATTAGCAAGCGTCTGGAAGCTATTATTGAGGACCTTGATTTTGATGGCAATCGTCTCATGCAGGTTGAGAATCGTTTGGACCTCCTTCATACCATTACCCGTAAGTATGGTGGTACTGTAGACGATGTCTTGCTTTACTTTGCTAAAATTACAGAAGAATACAATCTTTTGACAGGCAATAACCTTTCGTCTGAGGACATGGAAGCAGAGCTCAAGAAATTGGAAGTTAATCTTGTCGACTTGGCAGGTCAGCTTGCATCTGCACGTCATGACTTGGCTCAGCAGCTAGAAGCAGAGATTAAACAAGAACTGCAAGACCTCTATATGGAAAAAGCCCAGTTTCAAGTTCGTTTTAGCAAGGGTAAATTCAGTCGTGAGGGAAATGAAATGGTCGAATTTTACATTTCAACCAACCCTGGCGAAGATTTTAAACCCTTGGTCAAGGTTGCATCTGGTGGGGAATTATCTCGTCTCATGCTAGCCATTAAATCTGCCTTTTCACGTAAAGAAGGCAAGACTAGCATTGTCTTTGATGAGGTGGATACGGGAGTTTCAGGTCGTGTAGCCCAAGCTATTGCACAGAAGATTCACAAGATTGGCCAGCATGGACAGGTTCTGGCTATTTCCCATTTGCCACAAGTGATTGCGATTGCAGATTATCAATTCTTTATTGAGAAGATTAGCAATGACCATTCAACAGTTTCGATTGTTCGTCTCTTGACGGTTGAAGAGCGAGTGGAAGAAGTTGCCAAGATGTTGGCAGGTGATGATGTGACAGAAGCAGCCCTAACGCAAGCCAGAGAATTGTTGAGAAACAGGGAGAAATAAGATGACAGACTATTATGTAATTGGAGATGTTCACGGAAAAGCTGGGATGCTGGAAGACCTTCTCAAAACATGGGATGGTCAGACCCAGTTGCTTTTTCTAGGGGACTTGATTGACCGTGGTGAAGATAGTCGCCGTGTTCTAGAGATGGTTAAGGACTTAGTGTACAATCAAGGTGCCATCTGTTTGTCAGGAAACCACGAGTATATGTTTTTGACATGGCTCGATGACCCAGAAGAAAGCTATGACCACTATCGTCGCAATGGTGGAGATACAACCATTAACTCTATCCTAGGTCGTCCCTTGGATGCCCCAGTTGATGGAGTGGAGGATGCCAAGCGGGTGGCTACTGAAGCAGCAGATTTGGTCGAATTTATTCGTCAAATGCCATTTGTGGTAGAAACAGACAAGTATATCTTTGTGCACGCAGGTATTGATTTGACCTTAGACGACTGGCATGAAACCACAGATTACAAGAAAGTCTGGCTTAGAAAACCGTTCCACGAAGCCGAAAATCATACTGGGAAAACCATTGTCTTTGGTCACACACCAGTTTATGGTTTGTTACAGCAAGAGCGTGGTACAGCTGAGCTTTGGACTACAGAAGATGGCAAGATTGGGATGGACGGAGGAGCTGTCTATGGTGGTGTCCTTCATGGAATTGTCTTTACTGACCAAGGAATGACAGAATACCACTTTATCGAAAATGACGGCTTTGTCGCTGAAGATTAGTACTCCTAGCAGGGTATGGTCTTGTCAAAATATCAAAAACAATTTATAATAAATAGATACCCTGAAAGGAAGAGAATCATGAACTTAGAAGAATTGAAAAAACGACAGGAGAAGATCCGTAACTTCTCTATTATCGCCCATATTGACCACGGAAAGTCGACTCTAGCAGACCGCATTTTGGAAAAGACAGAGACAGTTTCAAGTCGTGAAATGCAGGCCCAGCTTTTGGATAGTATGGATTTAGAACGGGAACGTGGGATTACCATTAAACTCAATGCCATTGAGCTCAATTACACTGCAAAAGATGGGGAAACTTATATTTTCCATTTGATTGACACGCCGGGGCACGTGGACTTTACCTATGAAGTTTCGCGTTCGCTAGCTGCCTGCGAGGGAGCAATTTTGGTGGTCGATGCTGCCCAAGGAATTGAGGCTCAAACCCTTGCCAATGTTTATCTAGCCTTGGACAATGATTTGGAAATCATGCCAGTCATTAATAAAATTGACCTGCCAGCAGCAGACCCTGAGCGCGTGCGTACAGAGATTGAAGATGTCATTGGTCTAGATGCCAGCGAAGCAGTTTTGGCTTCTGCCAAGGCTGGTATCGGTATTGAAGAAATCCTAGAGCAAATCGTGGAAAAAGTGCCAGCACCAACAGGTGATGTGACGGCACCACTTAAGGCCTTGATTTTCGACTCTGTTTACGATGCCTACCGTGGGGTTATCCTCCAAGTTCGTGTCATGGATGGAGTGGTTAAACCTGGCGATAAGATTCAGCTTATGAGTAATGGCAAGACCTTTGATGTGACCGAAGTTGGTATTTTTACTCCGAAAGCAGTTGGTCGTGATTTCCTTGCGACTGGTGACGTTGGTTATATTGCGGCTTCTATCAAGACAGTTCAGGACACTCGTGTGGGTGATACTGTTACCTTGGCAACCAATCCTGCTGCAGAGCCCTTACATGGTTACAAGCAGATGAATCCTATGGTCTTTGCGGGTCTCTATCCAATTGAGTCAAACAAGTACAATGACCTACGTGAAGCCCTTGAAAAATTGCAACTGAATGATGCTAGTCTTCAGTTTGAACCAGAAACATCTCAGGCACTTGGATTTGGTTTCCGTTGTGGTTTCCTTGGACTTCTTCATATGGATGTTGTCCAGGAACGTTTGGAACGTGAGTTCAACATCGACCTCATCATGACAGCTCCGTCTGTTATCTATAAAGTCAATCTGACAGACGGCGAGTCTATGGATGTGTCTAACCCATCTGAGTTCCCAGACCCAACTAAGATTGCGACCATTGAAGAGCCCTATGTTAAAGCGCAAATCATGGTACCACAGGAGTTCGTCGGAGCAGTGATGGAGCTAGCTCAGCGTAAGCGTGGAGACTTTGTGACTATGGACTATATTGATGATAATCGTGTCAATGTTATCTATCAAATTCCACTTGCTGAAATCGTCTTTGATTTCTTTGATAAGCTTAAGTCTTCGACACGTGGTTATGCAAGTTTTGACTACGAATTGTCAGAGTACCGTCCGTCTAAGCTGGTGAAAATGGATATCCTTCTTAACGGAGACAAGGTGGATGCCCTCAGCTTTATCGTTCACAAGGATTTTGCTTACGAACGTGGAAAACTTATCGTTGATAAGCTCAAGAAAATTATCCCTCGTCAACAATTTGAAGTTCCAATCCAAGCCGCAATTGGACATAAGATTGTGGCTCGTACAGATATCAAGGCCCTTCGTAAGAACGTACTTGCTAAGTGTTACGGTGGTGACGTTTCTCGTAAGCGTAAACTTCTAGAAAAACAAAAAGCTGGTAAGAAACGTATGAAAGCTATAGGATCAGTAGAAGTCCCACAAGAAGCCTTCCTCAGCGTCTTGAGTATGGATGAAGAATAAGTTGTCATAATTGCTTTTCCTTGTTTACAGGAAATTTATATAAGAATCAATAGTAAAGCAGACTAAAATGGTCTGCTTTTTTCGATTCTGGAACATAAGAAATATTTTGGATGTTTGTTTAATTGTTTGTTTTTACATAACAAACTATAAAAACAACAAAAATATAAAAAAAGAGACAAAAAAAGAACAGAAAAATATTGACAACGGTTTCATATAGTGTTATACTTATAGCATAAAGTTAATGGAAAGAAGGGAAAACCTTATGGGATTAGATCATTTCTTTGACAAAAACCTTGTGTTTTGCTTAGAAGCGGATAATCAAGAACAACTCTTTGATCAGGTTGCAACTTTATTGGAAGAACGAGAAATCGTAACTCCAACCTATCGTGAAGCCTTGATCACGCGTGAAAAGTCATTTCCAACTGGTTTAGATATGGAATTTTTGGGTAAGGATTTGCCGAATGTGGCTATTCCTCATACAGATATTGTTCATAATCTAGCTGAAAAAGTTGTGGTCGTTCGATTAGAAAAACCAGTGACTTTCCACAATATGATTGCGCCAGATAAGGAAGTAGAAGTATCCTTGCTCTTCTTTATTATTAATAACTCAAGCTCAAGTCAAACTAACATTCTTGCTCAGTTGATGGACTTCTTTACTGGAAATGGTCATCTTGAAGACCTATCAAAAATTTCAGAACCAGAAGCTCTCTATGCTTATATAGCTGAAGCAACAGCTTAATCTTGTCAATAAAAAATATTAAATCGGAGGAAATCCATATGATTAAAATTCTTGCTGCCTGCGGTGCAGGTGTTAACTCAAGCCATCAAATTAAAAGTGCTCTTGAAGAAGAACTTTCAAACCGCGGTTTTGATGTTCACTGTGATGCAGTCATGGTCAAAGACGTTAATGAAGACCTTATCAAAGGTTATGACATCTTCACACCAATTGCTGCTACAGATCTTGGTTTTGATCCAGGTATTCCAGTTATTGAAGCTGGACCAATCTTATTCCGTATTCCAGCTATGAGTGCTCCAGTATTTGACAATATTGAAGCAGCCATTAAAGAACACGGGTTAAGCTAATTAATAATTTGTTAACATTCATATAACATAAAAAGGGAGGAACTATTATGGATGTCATTATCGAACTAGCTAATAAGCTGTTCAAACCCATCTTGGACATGGGTGGACCAATCATCATGCTGATCATTTTGACAGTATTGGCTCTACTTTTTGGAGTGAAATTCTCCAAAGCGCTTGAAGGTGGTATCAAACTTGCCATCGCTCTTACTGGTATCGGGGCTATCATCGGAATGTTGAACGGTGCTTTCTCAGCATCACTTGCAAAATTCGTTGAAAACACTGGTATTCAATTGAACATCACCGACGTTGGTTGGGCGCCACTTGCCACAATCACTTGGGGATCTGCTTGGACACTTTACTTCTTGCTCATCATGTTGATTGTCAACGTAGTGATGCTTGCTATGAAGAAAACTGATACACTTGATGTTGATATCTTTGATATCTGGCACTTGTCTATCACAGGTCTTTTGATTAAATGGTATGCAGACAACAATGGCGTTAGTCAAGGAGTTTCACTCTTCATTGCGACTGCAGCAGTTGTTCTTGTTGGGGTTCTTAAAATTATCAACTCTGACTTGATGAAACCTACATTCGACGACCTTCTTAACGCACCAAGTTCATCACCAATGACTTCAACTCACATGAACTACATGATGAACCCAGTTATCATGGTTTTGGATAAGATTTTTGAAAAATTCTTCCCAGGTCTTGATAAATATGACTTTGATGCTGCTAAATTGAACAAGAAAATCGGTTTCTGGGGATCTAAATTCTTCATCGGTTTCATCCTAGGTATCGTTATTGGTTTGATGGGTACTCCACATCCAGTTGAAGGACTTAAAGATGCTGCAAACTGGCAAGAAGTTATCAAAGGTTGGTTGTCTCTTGGTTTGACAGCCGGTGTAGCTTTGGAACTCTTCTCACTAATCGGTTCATGGTTCATCGCGGCCGTAGAACCACTTTCACAAGGTATTACAAACGTTGCTACTAAACGTTTGGAAGGACGTAAGTTTAATATCGGTCTTGACTGGCCATTCATCGCTGGTCGTGCTGAAATCTGGGCTTGTGCCAACGTACTTGCACCAATCATGTTGATTGAAGCTGTACTTCTTTCAAAAGTAGGAAATGGTATCTTGCCACTTGCAGGTATCATCGCTATGGGTGTTACTCCAGCTCTCTTGGTTGTAACTCGTGGTAAATTGCTCCGTATGATTATCTTCGGAACTCTATTGTTGCCACTCTTCCTTCTTTCAGGTACACTTATCGCACCATTTGCAACAGAACTTGCTAAAGGTGTAGGTGCCTTCCCAGAAGGTGTGAGCCAAACTCAATTGATTACTCACTCAACTCTTGAAGGACCAATCGAAAAACTTCTTGGTTGGACAATTGGTAACACTACAACAGGTGATATCAAAGCAATCCTTGGTGCTGTAGTCTTCCTTGTATTCTATATCGGTATCTTTGCTTGGTACAGAAAACAAATGATCAAACGTAACGAAGAGTACGCAGCAAAAGCAAAATAATGCGCTCCTATAAAATGTAAATTGTTAAAGCTAGGTTGTCATACCTTTTAGGAGTGACAGCCTAGTTTTTTATAAACTATCAAGAAATCGGAGAAAATAATGGTAATTGAATTAAAATCAGAACAATTAAGAGTTCAATTTAACAGTTTTGGTGGGGCTCTTTCTTCTATAAAAGATGCTGAGGGACTGGAGTATTTGTGGCAAGGGGATGCTACTTATTGGAGTGGACAAGCTCCTGTTCTCTTCCCCATTTGTGGTTCTTTGAGAGAGGATACAGCCCTCTATATAGATGAGAAGGGGCAAGAAAGCAAAGGAAACATTCCTCGTCATGGTTTGGTTCGTAAGAAAGAATTTGAATTAGTTGAACAGACA
The DNA here is from genome assembly GCF_001074825.1 of Streptococcus pseudopneumoniae. Classification (GTDB taxonomy): domain Bacteria; phylum Bacillota; class Bacilli; order Lactobacillales; family Streptococcaceae; genus Streptococcus; species Streptococcus pseudopneumoniae_C. The sequence continues at coordinate 21,584 of NZ_JUPG01000012.1, read as the reverse complement.
GACAAGAGTGTAACTTTTGCAATTGAAGACGATGAGAATAGCTATCAAAACTATCCTTATCATTTTCGCCTAGAAATCACTTATAGTCTTACTGGTAAAACAGTACGGACTCAATACAAGATTTTTAATAAAGAAACTAGCAAGGTCATGCCTTACTTTATTGGTGGCCATCCAGGATTTAATTGTCCTCTGCTTGACGATGAAGTCTATGAAGATTATTATCTAGAGTTTGAGAAAGAAGAGACTTGCTCTGTTCCACGTCCTTTCCCAGAAACGGGGATGCTTGATTTTCAAGATAGAAGTCCATGGCTAGAGGGTCAAAAAGAATTAGACCTCAGCTATGATCTTTTCAGTACAGACGCAGTTACCTTAGATGAATTGAAATCTAGAACAATTGCCCTTCGCTCTCGTAAACATGATAAGGGATTAAAAGTGCACTTTGCAGAGTTTCCAAACCTCATCATCTGGTCAACCTTGAATAAAGGTCCTTTTATTGCTTTTGAACCATGGTCTGGCTTGTCAACATCTCTTGAAGAAGGAGATCGTCTAGAAGATAAGAAGAATGTTCGTTTCCTAGAACCTGGTCAAGTGGATCAAATTGGTTTTGATATCGAAATTTTTTAGTTAAAAAACACAAAAACAAACATTAACTGTTGACTTTTTCAGGAAATAGGAGTATATTATGTTTGTAAGCAACAAATGATGTTTGTAACAAACAAATAATCAATTGTTATATTCTCTTTCGTGGAGAAGGATTATTTCTAGGAAACTGCTTTCCTAAACTTGAATAAGGTGACATTCATCTCATTCAATCCAATTTGTCAATAAACTGCTAGAAAGCTTTTGTAGGTAAACTGCTAACCATAAAAGTCTTTACTGGCCTAGAAAAATAAAAAGGAGTATACAATATGTCTATTGTTATCGGTGCAGATGCTGCAGGTTTGAGATTGAAAGAAGTTGTGAAAGACTTCTTGGAAAAAGAAAACTTCCACGTTGTGGATGTTACTGCTGAAGGTCAAGACTTTGTTGATGTGACTCTTGCTGTTGCTGCAGAAGTAAACAAAGAAGAACAAAACCTTGGTATTGTGATTGATGCTTATGGAGCTGGTCCATTTATGGTCGCAACTAAGATCAAAGGAATGGTTGCTGCAGAAGTATCTGACGAACGTTCAGCTTATATGACTCGTGGCCACAACAACTCACGTATGATCACTATGGGTGCACAACTTGTTGGTGATGAATTGGCTAAAAACATCGCTAAAGGATTTGTTAACGGTAAATACGATGGTGGACGTCACCAAATTCGTGTCGATATGTTGAACAAAATGTGCTAATACTCTTCAAAAATCAAGATAATCTGTTGTCAGCTCACTTTAGCTAACCTCAGTTATGCTTGCAGCTCGCTTCCTGAGCTAATCTTGATTTTTCTTGAGTAGGGATAAATGATATTAGATTTATATAATTAATCGGAGGGAATAACTAATGAGAATTGCAATTGGATGTGACCACATCGTAACAGATGAAAAAATGGCGGTTTCAGAATTTTTGAAATCAAAAGGATATGAAGTTATTGACTTTGGTACATATGACCATACACGTACTCACTACCCAATCTTTGGTAAAAAAGTAGGGGAAGCTGTAACTAGTGGTCAAGCTGATCTTGGGGTATGTATCTGTGGTACTGGTGTTGGTATCAACAACGCTGTAAATAAAGTTCCTGGTGTCCGTTCTGCCTTGGTTCGTGATATGACAACAGCCCTTTATGCTAAAGAACAATTGAACGCTAACGTTATCGGTTTTGGTGGTAAGATTACTGGTGAATTGCTTATGTGTGATATCATCGAAGCTTTCATCCATGCTGAATACAAACCATCTGAAGAAAACAAGAAATTGATTGCGAAAATTGAACACCTTGAAAGTCACAATGCTCAACAAACAGACGCAAACTTCTTCACTGAATTCCTTGAAAAATGGGATCGCGGAGAATACCACGACTAAGAGGTGACCTATGATTTTAACAGTCACAATGAACCCATCCATTGATATTTCCTATCCTTTGGATGAGTTGAAGATTGATACTGTCAATCGTGTGGTGGATGTAACCAAAACTGCTGGTGGTAAAGGACTAAACGTTACTAGAGTACTTTCAGAATTTGGAGACTCTGTGCTTGCTACTGGTTTAGTGGGTGGCAAACTTGGTGAGTTTTTAGTTGAAAATATTGATGATAATGTTAAGAAAGATTTCTTTTCTATTCAGGGAGAAACTCGTAACTGTATCGCTATTCTTCACGGAGACAACCAAACAGAGGTTCTTGAAAAAGGTCCTGAAGTATTGGAACAGGAAGGTCAAGACTTTTTGGAACATTTCAAAAATCTCCTAGAGTCAGTTGAAGTAGTAGCTATCTCAGGTAGTCTGCCAGCTGGTCTTCCAGTTGATTACTATGCTAGCTTGGTAGAACTTGCTAATCAAGCTGGCAAGCCTGTTGTTTTGGACTGCTCTGGTGCAGCACTTCAGGCGGTTCTTGAATCATCACATAAACCAACAGTAATCAAACCAAATAATGAGGAATTGTCTCAGCTTCTAGGAAGAGAAGTTTCTGAGGATTTGGATGAATTAAAAGAAGTACTTCAAGAACCTTTGTTTGCAGGTATTGAATGGATTATCGTTTCACTTGGTGCCAACGGTGCTTTTGCCAAACATGGTGACACTTTCTACAAGGTAGATATTCCTAGAATTCAGGTAGTCAACCCTGTCGGATCTGGAGATTCTACTGTGGCAGGCATTTCTTCAGGACTTCTTCATAAAGAATCGGATGCAGAATTACTCATCAAGGCAAATGTCCTTGGTATGCTCAATGCTCAAGAAAAAATGACTGGTCATGTCAACATGGCCAACTATCAAGCTCTATATGATCAATTAATAGTAAAAGAGGTATAAAATGGCTTTAACAGAACAAAAACGTGCACGCTTAGAAAAACTTTCTGATGAAAATGGTATCATCTCAGCTCTTGCATTTGACCAACGTGGTGCTTTGAAACGCCTCATGGCTCAACACCAAACAGAAGAACCAACTGTAGCTCAAATGGAAGAACTAAAAGTCTTGGTAGCAGATGAATTGACTAAATACGCTTCATCTATGCTTCTTGATCCTGAGTATGGACTTCCAGCTACTAAAGCTCTTGATGAAAAAGCTGGTCTTCTCCTTGCTTATGAAAAAACAGGTTATGACACAACAAGTACAAAACGCTTGCCAGACTGCTTGGATGTTTGGTCTGCAAAACGTATTAAAGAAGAAGGTGCAGATGCAGTTAAATTCTTGCTTTACTATGATGTAGATAGCTCAGACGAACTCAACCAAGAAAAACAAGCTTACATCGAACGCATCGGTTCTGAGTGTGTGGCTGAAGATATCCCATTCTTCCTTGAAATCCTTGCTTACGATGAAAAAATTGCTGACGCAGGTTCTGTAGAATACGCTAAAGTAAAACCACACAAAGTTATCGGTGCTATGAAAGTCTTCTCAGACCCACGCTTTAACATTGATGTCTTGAAAGTAGAAGTTCCTGTTAACATTAAATATGTTGAAGGATTCGCTGAGGGTGAAGTGGTTTACACACGTGAAGAAGCAGCAGCCTTCTTCAAAGCTCAAGATGAAGCAACTAACTTGCCATATATCTACTTGAGTGCTGGTGTATCAGCTAAACTTTTCCAAGATACTCTTGTATTTGCTCATGAATCAGGTGCAAACTTTAACGGAGTTCTTTGTGGCCGTGCTACATGGGCTGGATCAGTTGAAGCTTACATTAAAGATGGTGAAGAAGCAGCTCGCGACTGGCTTCGCACAACTGGATTTGAAAACATTGACGAACTCAACAAAGTTCTTCAAACAACAGCGACTTCATGGAAAGAACGCGTGTAAGAAAGCCCTTCTAGATTAGGAACATGAATCTAAAAAAATTTTAAAAAAAGTTACATGTAAGGGTTTACAAAACAACTTACTTGTGCTATACTTAAATCACAAGTTAATACAAGGTGAGTGTTACTAAGTAATATTAGGCATGATCACAGGTGAATTAGAAATCGGATGATTTTCTAGTTCATTTGTGGTCATTTTTTGTACTCATATACCTTTAAGATATAAAAGGAGGTTGACATGTATCGAATTCTAAATCCAATGAATCACAATGTCTCGCTTGTCAGAAATGATAAAGGAGAAGAAGTGATTGTAATTGGTAAGGGGATTGCATTTGGAAAGAAGAAGGGAGATTTGATTGCTGAAAATCAGGTTGAGAAAATCTTTCGGATGAAGACCGAAGAGTCCAGAGAAAACTTTATGGCTCTTCTCAAAGATGTTCCGCTTGATTTTATCACAGTGACCTATGAAATCATTGATAAGCTTTCCAAGAAATATCATTATCCGATTCAAGAGTATCTCTACGTAACCTTGACAGATCATATTTACTGTTCTTACCAAGCTCTAGCGCAAGGAAGGTACAAGGATAGTAATCTGCCAGATATTTCCACTAAGTATCCTGTCGCTTTTCAAATTGCAAATGAGGCTTTTGAAATTTATCGTCAGAAGCTAGCAGATCATTTTCCTGAGGACGAAATTATTCGGATTGCTTATCATTTCATCAATGCTGAGGGTGAGAATGAAGTCCAAATGGTTGAATCGATTGATAAGAGAAAAGAAATTCTCAGGAATGTTGAAGAAGTTTTAACGGACTATTCAATTCAACGAACTAAAGAGAATAACCATTTCTATGATCGCTTTATGATTCATTTGAATTATTTCTTGGATTATTTAGACAGATCTAGAGACGATAACCAATCACTTCTGGATATGGAAGATCATATTAAACAATCCTATCCAAAAGCCTTCGAGATTGGTTCCAAAATCTATGATGTGATTACGCAACATACGGGTCTTGATTTGTATAAAAGTGAACGAGTTTATCTAGTTCTACATATCCAACGTTTATTGTCATAAAAATTTAATTAAAACTACATAAGGAGAATTCTATCATGAATAGAGAAGAAGTAACATTGTTAGGTTTTGAAATCGTAGCCTATGCTGGCGATGCTCGTTCAAAACTATTGGAAGCCTTGAAGGCTGCTGAAGCTGGTGATTTTGCGAAAGCGGATAGCTTAGTTGAGGAAGCTGGTGCTTGCATCGCAGAGGCTCACCACGCCCAAACAAGCTTGTTAACAAAGGAAGCTGCAGGTGAAGATTTAGCCTATAGCGTGACCATGATGCATGGTCAAGATCATCTGATGACAACAATCTTGCTAAAAGATTTGATGCATCATTTAATCGAACTCTACAAGAGAGGAGTTAAATAATGAATAAACTAATTGCATTTATTGAGAAAGGAAAGCCTTTCTTTGAGAAACTATCTCGTAATATCTATCTTCGTGCTATTCGTGATGGATTTATCGCAGGAATGCCAGTCATTCTATTCTCAAGTATCTTTATCTTGATTGCCTTTGTACCAAACTCATGGGGCTTTAAATGGTCTGATGATGTTGTTAATCTCCTCATGAAACCTTACAGCTATTCAATGGGGATCTTGGCTTTGTTGGTAGCTGGTACAACAGCTAAGTCATTGACCGACTCAGTAAACCGTAGCATGGAGAAAACAAATCAAATCAACTATATGTCAACATTGTTGGCAGCAATTGTTGGTTTGTTGATGTTGGCAGCTGACCCTATCGAAAATGGTCTAGCTACTGGATTCTTGGGGACAAAAGGTTTGCTTTCAGCCTTCCTTGCAGCCTTTGTTACCGTAGCAATCTATAAGGTTTGTGTTAAGAACAACGTCACTATTCGTATGCCTGACGAAGTTCCACCAAATATCTCACAAGTCTTTAAAGATGTGATTCCATTCACTCTCTCAGTTGTTTCACTGTATGCTCTTGATTTACTAGCTCGTCATTTTGTTGGTGCAAGCGTAGCTGAATCAATCGGTAAATTCTTTGCACCGTTATTCTCTGCAGCTGATGGCTATCTTGGTATTACCATTATCTTTGGTGCCTTTGCCTTCTTCTGGTTTGTTGGGATTCATGGTCCATCTATCGTTGAGCCTGCTATCGCGGCTATTACCTATGCCAATGCCGAAGTCAACTTGAACCTTCTTCAACAAGGAATGCATGCAGACAAGATCCTTACTTCTGGCACACAAATGTTTATCGTTACCATGGGTGGTACTGGTGCGACACTGGTTGTTCCATTCATGTTCATGTGGTTAACAAAATCAAAACGTAACCGTGCAATCGGACGTGCTTCAGTAGTTCCTACCTTCTTCGGTGTAAATGAACCAATCTTGTTTGGTGCACCGCTTGTATTGAACCCGATTTTCTTCATTCCATTTATTTTTGCTCCTATCGCAAACGTATGGATCTTTAAATTCTTTATTGAAACTCTTGGAATGAACTCATTTACTGCTAATCTACCATGGACAACCCCAGCTCCACTAGGTCTAGTTCTTGGTACTAACTTCCAAGTTCTATCATTCATCCTTGCTGCTCTTCTAATCGTGGTTGACGTAATCATTTACTATCCATTCCTTAAAGTATATGATGAACAAATTCTCGAAGAAGAGCGTTCAGGTAAATCTAATGATGAATTGAAAGAAAAAGTTGCTGCAAACTTCAACACTGCAAAAGCAGATGCTATTCTTGAAAAAGCGGGTGTAGCAGTAGGTCAGAATACAATTACAAAGGAAACAAATGTCTTGGTTCTTTGTGCCGGTGGAGGAACAAGTGGTCTCCTTGCAAATGCTTTGAACAAGGCAGCTGCAGAATACAATGTTCCTGTGAAAGCAGCAGCAGGTGGCTATGGTGCTCACCGTGAAATGTTGCCAGAGTTTGATCTAGTTATCCTTGCTCCTCAAGTTGCTTCAAACTTTGAGGACATGAAAGCAGAAACAGATAAACTCGATATTAAACTTGCGAAAACAGAAGGCGCTCAATACATCAAATTAACTCGTGATGGAAAAGGTGCTCTAGCATTCGTACAAGCGCAATTCGATTAACGATAGGGACTCTGAAACAGTCTCCTATCGTTACGGAAATCGCTATGGCGAATTTCCTAATCGCCTTGTTAATTCGTCGGTAAAAAGATTATCGTTTTTACCTCCTCATGTCACAATTCGATTAATAATAGGGACTCTGAAATAATCTCCTATCGTTACGGAAATCGCTATGGCGAATTTCCTAATCGCCTTGTTAATTCGTTGGTAAAAAGATATCGTTTTTACCTCCTCATGTCACAATTCGATTAACGATAGGGACTCTGAAATAGTCTCCTCTCGTTACGGAAATCGCTATGGCGAATTTTCTAATATCCTTATTAATTCGTCGGTAAAAAGATATCGTTTTTACCTCCTCATGTCACAATTCGGTGACTTGGTACAAGAAGTGAGATGGAGAAGGATGGCTCACTGACTCCTCTCCTCTCACTTTTACTTTATTTAAATCAAGAAATAGGTGAAAAAATGACAAAAACATTACCAAAAGACTTTATTTTTGGTGGCGCAACAGCTGCCTATCAAGCAGAAGGTGCTACACATACTGATGGTAAAGGACCAGTAGCGTGGGATAAGTATCTTGAAGATAACTACTGGTATACTGCAGAACCAGCTAGTGATTTTTACAATCGATACCCAGTTGACCTCAAGTTGGCAGAAGAGTATGGTGTCAATGGTATTCGAATTTCTATTGCCTGGTCACGTATTTTCCCGACTGGTTACGGCCAAGTAAATGCTAAAGGTGTTGAGTTTTATCATAATCTATTTGCGGAGTGCCACAAACGTCATGTTGAGCCTTTTGTAACTCTTCATCACTTTGACACGCCTGAATCTCTACATTCAAATGGAGACTTCTTAAACCGTGAAAATATCGAACACTTTGTAGACTACGCTGCCTTCTGTTTTGAAGAATTCCCAGAAGTAAACTATTGGACAACCTTTAATGAAATTGGGCCAATCGGTGATGGTCAATACTTGGTTGGTAAATTCCCTCCAGGTATTCAGTACGACCTTGCCAAAGTTTTCCAATCGCACCACAATATGATGGTTTCTCATGCGCGTGCAGTCAAGCTATATAAAGATAAAGGTTATAAAGGTGAAATTGGTGTTGTTCACGCACTGCCAACCAAGTATCCTTTAGATCCTAAAAATCCAGCAGATGTTCGTGCAGCTGAGTTGGAAGATATTATTCACAATAAATTTATCTTGGATGCAACTTATCTTGGACGCTATTCAGATGAAACGATGGAAGGCGTCAACCATATTTTATCCGTCAATGGTGGTAGCTTAGATCTTCGTGAAGAAGATTTCACAGTATTAGAAGCTGCAAAAGACTTGAACGACTTCCTTGGAATTAATTACTATATGAGTGACTGGATGGAAGCCTTTGATGGAGAAACTGAAATTATCCATAATGGTAAGGGTGAGAAAGGAAGCTCTAAATACCAAATCAAAGGTGTTGGTCGTCGTGTAGCTCCTGATTATGTGCCACGTACGGACTGGGATTGGATTATCTACCCTCAAGGTTTGTATGACCAAATCATGCGCGTGAAGAAAGATTATCCGAACCACAAGAAGATTTACATCACTGAAAATGGTCTTGGATATAAAGATGAGTTTGTTGATAACACTGTTTACGATGATGGTCGTATTGATTATGTGAAACAACACTTGGAAGTATTATCTGATGCTATTGCTGATGGTGCAAACGTCAAAGGATACTTCATCTGGTCATTAATGGATGTTTTCTCATGGTCAAATGGTTATGAAAAACGCTACGGTCTCTTTTATGTAGACTTTGAAACTCAAGAACGTTATCCTAAGAAATCAGCTCACTGGTACAAGAAAGTAGCGGAAACTCAAGTGATTGAGTAGTAGAATGAGTAATTAGATATAGAATTCTAGTGAGGTAAAAGATGTTTAAAGATTTTATCCAATCTATTTATGAAAAAGTTTATATTATCAATTTTGATAAATGTTCTCAGATACCTTGTTTGACTAATGAGGAGCTGAAAAAACTTGGGAAATGGTATGTCTCTACCGGTAAAGAATGGATTTGCCATTCAGACTATGAGCTGGAAGAATTTAAAAATATCTTTTTAAATTTCATCAGTCCTGAAGAACGGGATAATATCTCCTTTGATTCAGATTTTATGCCGTTTCAACAATCATAAAGAATCTAGGAAACTCTTTGTAAAAATCTTCATCAAAAAATGCGTCATATCAAGATTCTTATTTTCTTGATATGACGCATTTTATTTTTTATCAATCCTCAGTTTTATGGTTTAGAAAGAATAATTTTTGTTTGTTTTGAAAGTTGTTCAAAGGTTTCTTTGCTCAGTTTAGAGTCTGAAACGATGGTATCAATATCAGAGATATTGTAAAAGGTATAAAAATCAAATTTATTGAACTTACTATTGTCAGCTAGTAAGTATTTTTTATTGGAATTATTGAGGGCGATGCGTTGGGATTCACCTTCCTCTTCACTAAAGGTCGCAATCGCATTGTCTTTAATACCATTACAGCTAACGAAAGCTTTAGAAAATTGTAAATTGGCCAAGTTTTGCAAAGTTAGTGTTCCCACAAAGGCTCCAGTAATAGAGCGATAGTTTCCACCGATTAAAATCAAATCTGTTAGTTTTCGTTCGTTTAAGATGAGAAAGACTGGTAAACTGTTTGTTACAACACGAATATTATCGATTGGAAGTTCTCGGGCAAACGATTCCAAGGTTGTCCCTGGACCAATAAAAATAGTTTCACCTTCATCAATTAAATGGCCTGCAAAACGGCTAATTTCTTGTTTTTCTGCAATCTGTAAGCTTTGTTTTTCAATATTGGAACGTTCATTATTTAAAATAGAACCTGTGCGAATTTTTTCAGCTCCACCGTGCACACGAACAAGTAGATCCTTGTCTGCCAACTCTTGCAAGTAGCGTCTAGCAGTCATATCTGATACATCTAAGCGAGTCATGATTTCTTTTACAGTAATAGTTCCCTTTGTATTTACCGTTTCTAGAATATTATCTAGTTTTTCCTGCTTTAACATCGTTATCACCTCTATTTCTATTACTATTTTATCATAAAGTGTTCAATCAATCAATTTAAAAAACAAAAGAAAACAAAAACAAAAATATCATGGTTGTTTTAAACAAACCATGATATTTGTTATCAGTTCTGGGATAAATGAATTAGTCCAAACCGTAGTTGTAGTCATCGTCTTGCATGGCTTCAACTTCACCAAGAAGGTAACCATTTCCGACTTGAGAGAAGAAGTCGTGGTTGGATGTTCCTGTTGAAATACCGTTCATAACGATTGGGTTGACATCATCAGCCGAATCTGGGAAGAGTGGATCTTGTCCCAGGTTCATGAGAGCTTTATTGGCATTATAGCGAAGGAAGGTTTTAACTTCTTCCGTCCAACCAACACCGTCATAGAGGCTTTCTGTATAGCCTTCTTCGTTCTCGTAGAGAGTGTAGAGTAGGTCGTACATCCAATCCTTGAGTTTTTCTTGCTCTTCTTCAGGTAATTCATTAAAACCAAGTTGGAATTTGTAACCAATGTAGGTTCCGTGAACAGACTCATCACGAATAATTAATTTGATGATTTCCGCCACGTTGGCTAGCTTGTTGTTACCAAGATAGTAGAGGGGAGTGAAGAAACCAGAGTAAAAGAGGAAGGTTTCAAGGAAGACACTGGCAACTTTCTTTTCAAGTGGGCTACCATTTAGATAGATTTCGTTGACAATCTCAGCCTTCTTTTGTAGGTAAGGATTGGTATTGGTCCATTCGAAAATTTCTTCGATCTCAGCCTTGGTATTCAAGGTAGAAAAGATTGATGAATAAGATTTAGCGTGGACAGATTCCATAAATTGGATGTTATTGAAAACAGCTTCTTCATGTGGTGTACGGATGTCTGAGCGAAGGGCTTGAACCCCAGTTTCAGATTGCATAGTGTCCAGAAGGGTTAAACCACCAAAAACTTTTCCGACCAAGTCTTTTTCCTTGTTTGATAGCTTTCTCCAGTCATCCAAGTCATTTGATAAGGGAATACGTGTATCGAGCCAGAATTGCTCCGTTAACTTTTCCCAAGTTGATTTGTCGATGACATCTTCAATGGCATTCCAGTTAATGGCTTTGTAGTAAGTTTCCATTTGAAATCTCTTTCTGTATTTAGTATTGTGATTTCACAATTACCTCTATTTTATCATAAATCTAGAGGAGTATTGTACAAAAAGTCGGAAGACCGACTTTTTTGTTTTTCCATAGTATAGATGCTTATTCCTGTTTAGTTTAGCAGGGTGAATGAATACTAATCTGAGAAAATGTAGTTTCCTCAAGCAAACATTAAATCACACAGCTTTCACATTGGTTGGCACCTACTTCCCCACCATCATCTGTAAAGGTACGGACGTAGTAGATAGACTTGATACCCTTGTTAAAGGCATAGTTACGAAGGATAGACAAGTCACGTGTTGTTTGTTTATTTTCCTTCTTCCATTCGTAAAGACCTTTTGGAATGTCACTACGCATGAAGAGGGTGAGTGATAGTCCTTGGTCTACGTGCTCAGTTGCAGCAGCGTAAACATCAATCACTTTACGCATATCCATGTCGTAAGCAGAAGTGTAGTAAGGAATGGTTTCTGTTGACAAGCCCGCAGCTGGATAGTAGATTTTACCGATTTTCTTCTCTTGACGTTCTTCGATACGTTGCGTAATCGGGTGGATAGAAGCAGAAACGTCATTGATATAACTGATAGAACCATTTGGCGCTACAGCAAGACGATTTTGGTGGTAAAGTCCATCTGCTTGAACCTTGTCGCGAAGTTCAGCCCAGTCAGTAGCACTTGGGATAAAGACATCTTTGAAGAGTTTTTTAACACGGTCTGATTTTGGAAGGAATTCGCCAGTTACATACTTGTCAAAGTAGCTTCCCTTAGCATAGTCTGATTTTTCAAAATTATGGAAGGTTACACCACGTTCACGTGCGATATTGTTTGACTCAACCAAGGTCCAGTAGTTCATAAGCATAAAGTAGATGCTTGTAAATTCAACAGACTCAGGTGATCCATACTCAATCAGTTGTTGGGCAAGGTAGCTGTGAAGTCCCATGGCACCGAGTCCAAAGGTGTGGGCTTGGCTATTTCCATGATCAATTGTAGGTACAGCTACGATGTGTGAACTATCTGTAACGAAAGTTAAAGCACGAACCATAGCACGGATAGAACGACCAAAGTCAGGTGAAGTCATCATGTTGACCACGTTGGTTGAACCAAGGTTACATGAAACGTCCGTTCCCATTTGAAGGAATTCTTGAGCATCGTTGATCAAGCTTGGTTCTTGGACTTGAAGAATCTCAGAACACAAGTTACTCATGATAATCTTACCATCAATTGGGTTTGCACGGTTAGCAGTGTCGATGTTGACTACATAAGGGTAGCCAGACTCTTGTTGCAATTTGGAGATTTCAGTTTCCAAATCACGGGCCTTAATTTTTGTCTTACGGATGTTTGGATTTGCGACGAGTTCATCGTATTTTTCTGTGATATCAATGTAGTTAAAAGGTATGCCATACTCTTTTTCAACAGAATAAGGACTGAAAAGGTACATTTCTTCATTTTTACGTGCTAATTCGTAGAATTTATCGGGTACTACAACACCAAGTGAAAGGGTCTTTACACGAACTTTTTCATCGGCGTTTTCTTTCTTAGTCGAAAGGAAGGCGATGATATCTGGGTGGAAGACATTGAGATACACCACTCCAGCACCTTGACGTTGCCCCAATTGGTTAGAGTAAGAGAAGCTGTCTTCAAAAAGCTTCATAACTGGCACAACCCCAGAGGCTGCTCCTTCGTAGCCTTTGATAGGAGCTCCAGCTTCACGAAGGTTGCTGAGGGAAATTCCCACACCACCACCAATACGTGAAAGTTGAAGAGCAGAGTTAATAGAACGTCCAATAGAGTTCATATCATCAGTCACTTGGATCAAGAAACAAGATACCAACTCTCCACGACGAGCACGTCCAGCATTCAAGAAAGAAGGAGTAGCGGGTTGGTAACGTTGGTGGATGATTTCATTGGCAATATCAATTGCAACAGCTTCATTACCATCAGCAAAATAAAGGGCGTTAAAGAAGACACGGTCTTCCATACTTTCAAGATAGTATTCACCGTCGTTAGTCTTTAAGGCATATTGATTATAAAATTTATAAGCTGCCATGAAAGATTTGAATTGGAAGTTTTGGTCTTTGATAAATTGATGCAACTCTTCCAAAAACTCTGGACGATATTTCTTGATAAAGGCTGTTTCGATGTAGTTGTGTTCAATGAGGTAGTTGATTTTATCAGTAATTGAATCAAAAATCATAGTGTTTGGAACTACATTTTCTTTAAAGAAAGCATCCAAGGCTTCCTTATCTTTATGAAGCATGATTTGTCCATTAACAGGACGGTTGATTTCGTTATTGAGACGGAAGTAAGTCACGTCCTCAAGATGTTTTAATCCCATAAAATTTCCCTTATCTAATTACAAAAGAAAGGCTTCTAAGTTAGCCCTAGAAGCAGTTTCTTCTGGATGATGTACTAAGATTATGCTAATTGTTTCAGTTTTCCTGGTTGGAAACCTGAAAAGACTTCAGTTGGTGTTTGGATAACAGGAGCTGCGCTGAAACCGAGCTCTTTAACTTGATCGATGTACTCAGGTTGCTCATCAAGATTGATTTCACGATACGCGACATTATTGCTGTCCAAGAAACGCTTGGTCATCTTACATTGGACACAGTTGTTTTTAGAATAAACGGTTACCATTGTGTAACTCCTCTTTAAAATTTAATACTATCTTAGTATATCAGAAATTAAAATTTTGTCAACGATTTGAAACTAAATATAGTGGTATGTTTTTCTACATAACCAAACAAAACACAATATGTAGTGTTTGGTTTATGGAATAGTGATAATTATCCTACAAGTAGTTTTTTGGAAAACTATATCCTGTGTTTTATTATCTAGAATAGAAGATTTTCAGGAAGTTATCTGAAAGGAAATCGAATAAATCCCATAAAATGCTTGAAAAAAATCCTAGAAGATGATATAATACCAAATTGTAAGGGTTATCAAATATAACTCAAAAAAGAAAGAACAAAAGGAGAGTCAAACTATGGCTTCTAAAGATTTCCACGTAGTGGCAGAAACAGGTATTCACGCACGTCCAGCAACATTGTTGGTACAAACTGCTAGCAAATTTGCTTCAGATATCACTCTTGAGTACAAAGGTAAATCAGTTAACCTTAAATCAATCATGGGTGTTATGAGTCTTGGTGTTGGCCAAGGTGCTGACGTAACGATCTCAGCTGAAGGTGCAGACGCAGATGACGCTATCGCTGCAATCTCAGAAACAATGGAAAAAGAAGGATTGGCATAAGGAAAATGACAGAAATGCTTAAAGGAATCGCAGCATCTGACGGTGTTGCAGTTGCAAAAGCATATCTACTCGTTCAACCGGATTTGTCATTCGAGACTGTTTCAGTCGAAGATACAAACGCAGAAGAGGCTCGTTTGGATGTTGCTCTTGAAGCTTCTCAAAACGAGCTTTCTCTTATCCGCGAGAAAGCTGTAGGTACGCTAGGTGAGGAAGCGGCTCAAGTTTTTGACGCTCATTTGATGGTTCTTTCTGACCCAGAATTGATCGGTCAGATTAAAGAAACAATCCGTGCTAAGAAAGTCAATGCTGAAGCAGGTCTTAAAGAAGTGACTGACATGTTCATCACTATCTTTGAAGGCATGGAAGACAACCCATACATGCAAGAACGTGCAGCGGATATCCGCGACGTGACAAAACGTGTATTGGCAAACCTTCTTGGTAAGAAATTGCCAAACCCAGCTTCTATCAATGAAGAAGTAATCGTGATTGCGCATGACTTGACACCATCTGATACAGCTCAATTGGACAAAAACTTTGTAAAAGCTTTTGTAACAAATATCGGTGGACGTACAAGCCACTCAGCTATCATGGCACGTACACTTGAAATTGCAGCTGTATTGGGAACAAATAACATCACTGAAGTAGTGAAAGACGGTGATATCCTTGCCGTTAACGGAATTACTGGTGAAGTGATTATCAACCCAACAGATGAACAAGCGGCAGAATTTAAAGCAGCTGGTGAAGCTTATGCTAAACAAAAAGCTGAATGGGCACTTTTGAAAGATGCTCAAACAGTGACTGCTGACGGTAAACACTTCGAGTTGGCTGCTAACATCGGTACTCCAAAAGACGTTGAAGGTGTTAACAACAACGGTGCAGAAGCTGTTGGACTTTACCGTACAGAGTTCTTGTACATGGATTCTCAAGATTTCCCAACAGAAGACGAGCAGTATGAAGCATACAAGGCTGTTCTTGAGGGAATGAATGGTAAACCAGTGGTTGTTCGTACAATGGATATCGGTGGGGATAAGGAACTTCCTTACTTCGATATGCCACATGAAATGAACCCATTCCTTGGGTTCCGTGCCCTCCGTATCTCTATTTCTGAAACTGGAGATGCAATGTTCCGCACGCAAATCCGTGCTCTTCTTCGTGCTTCTGTTCATGGTCAATTGCGTATCATGTTCCCAATGGTTGCCCTTTTGAAAGAATTCCGTGCAGCTAAAGCAGTTTATGAAGAAGAAAAAGCAAATCTTCTTGCTGAAGGTATAGCAGTTGCGGATGATATCCAAGTTGGTATCATGATTGAGATTCCTGCAGCAGCTATGCTTGCAGACCAATTTGCAAAAGAAGTAGACTTCATGTCAATTGGTACAAACGACTTGATCCAATACTCAATGGCGGCAGACCGTATGAACGAGCAAGTTTCATACCTTTACCAACCATATAACCCATCAATCCTTCGCTTGATTAACAACGTTATCAAGGCAGCTCACGCTGAAGGTAAATGGGCTGGTATGTGTGGTGAGATGGCTGGTGACCAAAAAGCTGTTCCACTTCTTGTCGGAATGGGCTTGGATGAGTTCTCTATGTCAGCAACATCAGTCCTTCGTACACGTAGCTTGATGAAGAAATTGGACACTGCTAAGATGGAAGAGTACGCTAACCGTGCCCTTACAGAGTGTTCAACAATGGAAGAAGTTCTTGAACTTCAAAAAGAATACGTTAACTTCGATTAATGTGATTAACCTTGTAACCTAGTTGCAAGGTTTTTTGATACATTCGGGAATAGTATAGTCTTGTAAAGTCCACTTTTCAATGATGAAGAGGCATGATATAATAGGGGAAACAAATAGAATAAGAGAGAAACCATGTCTAAAGAAATTGATATTGAGTATTACCACCAGCTAGCCTTGCAAAAGCAGAAGGAGCATCGCAAAGTGTTAGCTAATTTAAAGAAAAAGCCTCCTAAGAACCTGGATAAAATTGCCCAGCAAATTCATGAAGAAGTCTTTGCTGAAATTGATTGTACAGCCTGTGCTAACTGTTGTAAGACATTGGGACCTGACTTTAAAGAAGCAGACATCACTCGTATCGCCAAGTATTTTAAGATGAAATTACCCGCTTTTGAAGCAGAGTTTTTGCAGGTAGATGAAGATGGAGACAAGGTTTTCAAATCCATGCCTTGTCCATTTTTAGGAGGAGATAACCTCTGCTCCATCTATGACGTTCGTCCAAAGGCCTGTCGTGAATTTCCCCATACAGACCGTAAAAAGATCCATCAAATCAACCATTTGACGATTAAGAATACTTTGACCTGTCCAGCAGCCTATCTCTTTGTTGAGAAATTAAAGGATAAGTTATAGAGATTTAAAGGATAAAAAATTTCTAATAATAACTAGTAATATGAAGGGAGAACTCTGTGCCTAGACCGAAAACAAAAGAGGAGCTAATGCTGGCCTCTAAGGAAAATTATGAAAAGCTTAACCTCTTCATCTCTCAATTAAGTGAAGATGAGTTACAGACTCCATTTGATTTTTCAAAAGACCAAAAGAAAAAGGAAGCGCACTGGAAAAGGGATAAGAATCTACGGGATGTTTTGATCCATCTCTATGAATGGCATCAGTTACTTTTGACTTGGGTTCATTCTAATCAAAAAGGTCACGAAAGACCTTTTCTTCCTGAACCTTATAATTGGAAAACTTATGGAGAAATGAATGTCGCTTTTTGGAAGAAGCACCAGAAAACCTCCTTAGAAGAAGCGACTAGACTCTTGGAACAATCACATAGGAAGGTTTTAGAGTTGATAGAAGTTTTTAGCAATGACGAACTCTTTACCAAGGGTGTCTATAAGTGGACGGGAGGGACAAGTCTAGGTTCCTACTTTGTCAGTAGCACGTCAAGCCACTATGATTGGGGTCTGAAAAAACTCAAAGCTCATCGGAAGAATTGTAAGGGATAGATGGCCTATTTGAAATGGCAAGAATGAGTTCTTTTAAAAGTAAGATAAGATTAAAAGGGCTATCAAGTGATGTAGCCCTTTTGAGTTATACAAGCAAATTACCATGCAAAAGCTGTCGTTGGAGTATTGAGGGCTTCTAACCATTGCTTATTCTTTACAGGACAGAGAGTTACGGATATACCTGCCATATCCAGACTGGTCATAAATGTTCCTGATTTTATAAAGGTAATAGTGACTCCTTCAATTTCTAAGAGTTGAAGGAGATCATTGATAAATATGCCCATTTCTAGGTTGGTACTAGTACCTAGATTATTTATAAGCAATATAAATTGATCTCCTTTTTTCCAGTGATAGTGCAATCTTAATTTACTTATAATTTCATTTGCCAGGATTTCTGACGATTGGAATGGGACGATACGATAACCTTCTTCGCCGTGTATCCCAATACCATAGGAAATATTTCCTTCTTCCAAGTTAAATAGTGGAAGGGTAGCTTGGGGGAGACTAGCCGATTTTGTTGCAAAGCCAATTGTTGCGATTTCGGGAGCAAGTTCATGACCTAAATCAGTTAGTTGCTCTATGTCGGCACCATTCTGAGCTGCATATCCTAGAACTTTATGAAGTAAAATAGTCCCTGCAAGCCCTCTTCCTCTAATTTGAAATCTATTGTGAGGTTCAATTGAAATATCGTCGTGTGCTAGACTATAGCCAACTTTAATTCCTTCTTTTCTAGCAGTGTTAATGGCCGAGCTAAATTCTTTGATGTCTGCTTCGAAATTTTTTACAATGATGAAGACACCGTGACCATTGTTTAAAAAACGAATGGACTCTAAGATTTCAGTTCTTGTGGGAGGAGTAAATAATTGGCCATAGATAGCAGCAGTAAGCATTCCTTCTCCCACATATCCAATATGAGCAGGTTCGTGACCTGAACCTCCACCCGACAATATTGGAACCTGATGAGGATTACGATTTTTTTGATAGACTAATGGTAAGGTAGGGTGCTTTTCTAATTTAGGATGACTGCTGACAGCTGCCGAAATGTAACTTGAAATAATTTTTTGTTTATGATTTGAAATAAATGTCATTGTGGTCTCTTTCCAATAATTGTCATGATTAGAAAGTCTGGTTGTGGAACTGGACTTTTTTTATTGACGTAAGCCTTCACGATTTCTGCTAGAGCATGTGAATGATAGTCTAACAAAAAACAAGTATAAGAAGATGAATCGATATCAATCTGACCGTATTCTTTTAAAATTTTTGATACAAGCAAGCGACAGTAGCTGATAAATTGGTCATAGAAGTTATTTTGCCCTTGAATATCAAAAAGTTGAATATAAAAGTCACGCTCTTGTTCGAAATAAAAAAATAATTCTTGTAATAGTTTTTGACCTGAAATGAAGTCCAAGTTATTGGTGATATACTCGGTTAAGTCAGTTTCAAATATCCAGTCTAGCAATTCATATTTGTCAAGAAAGTGATTATAAAAGGTCTGTCTACGAATGCCAGCTGATTCCATGATATCTACAATAGAGATTTTATCAAATTCTCTAGTAGCTAATAGGTCTCTAAATGCCTTGGCAATTCGTTTTTTTGTAATAAGTGATGATGCCATAGGAAGCCTTTCTTTTACTTACTTCATTTTACCAAAAAATGTTTTAAATGGGTTTAAAAGGGGACAAATAATAGAATCTGTCCCTTATCATCCAGCAATAAAAAATATATAATGAAAGCGAAAACAAAGATACATGCCGAAAGGAGTTTCTCATGAAAAAAATTATAAATGAACCGACACAAGTTGTTGATGAAATGTTGCAGGGATTGTCATTCATGCATGATGACTTGGTAGAACGCTTAGATGGTTTCGATGTCATCGTTAGAAAGGCAGAAAAGACAGGAAAAGTTGGTCTCATTTCAGGTGGAGGTTCAGGACATGAACCAAGTCATGCTGGATTTGTAGGAGATGGAATGTTGTCTGCTGCCATTTGTGGAGCAGTCTTCACTTCACCTACTCCGGACCAAATTTTAGAAGCCATTAAGGCGGCTGATGAAGGTGCTGGAGTTTTCATGGTCATCAAGAACTATTCTGGTGACATTATGAACTTTGAAATTGCACAAGAACTTGCTGAAATGGAAGGTATTGATGTAGCAAGCGTTGTGGTTGATGATGATATCGCTGTTGAAAATAGTCTCTATACCCAAGGCCGTCGAGGTGTCGCAGGTACTATTTTAGTCCATAAAATTTTGGGTGATGCAGCTCGTTCTGGTAAATCATTATCTGAAATGAAGGACTTGGCCGACAAACTTGTCTTAGAAATTAAAACAATTGGGCTAGCCTTGTCTGGAGCAACCGTTCCTGAAGTTGGGAAACCAGGTTTTGTTCTAGAAGATGATGAATTTGAATATGGAGTTGGTATTCATGGTGAGCCAGGATATAAGAAAGAGAAAATGCAACCTTCAGCACAATTGGCCTCAGAATTGGTTGAAAAATTATCTGAAGGTTTCCAACTTAAGACTGGAGAACGCTATGGCCTTCTCATTAATGGTTTAGGAAGCACTCCTCTTATGGAACAATACGTATTTGCAAATGATGTGGTTAAATTACTCCATAAAAAAGGTGTTGAGTTGGCGTTTAAGAAAATTGGAAACTATATGACATCAATTGATATGACCGGCTTGTCATTAACATTGATTCGATTGGCAGACGATGAGTGGTTGGATGCTCTAAATGCACCTGTTACTACACCAGCTTGGTAAAACTCAAGGAGGAAATGTCTCATGAATGCTGAACAAGCTCTTGAATGGATGAAGCTTTTTAATGAAAAGATTCAAGAACAGAAAGATTACCTTAGTGAGCTAGACACCCCTATAGGAGATGGAGACCACGGTGGAAATATGGCGCGTGGCATGGCTGCAGTTATGGAGAACTTAGAAGGAAAGACATTTGAGACAAGCAGCGATGTGTTTAAACTTGTCTCAATGCAACTACTGAGTAAGGTAGGCGGTGCTTCTGGTCCTCTGTATGGCTCTGCTTTTATGGGCATGGCCAAGGCTGATTCTAATTCGAAAATAGAGGAAATCTTACAAAGCGGTTTGGATATGATTGTCAAACGTGGGAAAGCAGAAGTTGGAGAAAAGACAATGGTTGATGTTTGGACTCCTGTTATTGCTGCCTTGTGTGCTGGCCAATTGACTCAAGAGGTTATTGATAAGGTAGTGAATGCTACCAAAGATTTACTTGCAACTAAAGGAAGGGCATCTTATGTCGGAGAACGTTCTCTTGGACATATTGATCCTGGATCATTCTCATCAGGATTACTCTTTACTGCTCTTTTAGAAACTGGGGTGGTTTAATGGGAAGTATTGGTCTTGTTATCGTTTCACATTCCAAACACATTGCAGAAGGTGTCGTTGAACTGATTAGTGAAGTAGCTAAAGATGTTCCGATTACTTATGTAGGAGGAACCGAAGATGGAGGAATTGGAACAAGTTTTGATCAAGTAGATAGGGTTGTTTCCGAAAATCCAGCAGATACTTTATTAGCTTTTTTTGACCTAGGTTCTGCTAAAATGAACTTAGAAATGGTGGCTGAATTCAGTGATAAAAGTATCATGATCAATAGGGTTCCAATTGTAGAAGGTGCCTATACTGCAGCTGCTCTTCTTCAGGCTGGTGCAGAACTGTCAGTTATTCAAACACAGTTGGCGGAGCTTGAAATAAATAAATAAGGAATTTTACTATAACTCATTTTATAGGTGAGTTATTGATTATCTCAACTATCAAATTTTAAGTAAATAATTTCAAAATCAGAAAGGGATTGCTTTATGCAGTTCCTTTTTAATGTAAAAGGAGTGGAATCATAGCGTTTCTAAATTGTTAATACTCTTCGAAAATCAAATTCAAACCACGTCAACGTCGCCTTGCCGTACTCAAGTACAGCCTGCGGCTAGTTTGCTCTTTGATTTTCATTGAGTATAATAATTCAAAACTGATTGTGATGGGACTATTCTAACTTTAGAATCCTTCAAAAATTAAAATTTAAGGCAATCAATGGCTTAGAATAGTGCGAAAACATTTAGTTTATAGGAATTCTAGGTCTAGGATTACATGGATATTTATGAAATTAGGGTGTTCGATAGTTAGGATTGATCTATTCTGAAAGATTTGGGTTGTCAAT
>NZ_JUPG01000086.1 GCF_001074825.1 Streptococcus pseudopneumoniae | reverse complement strand
ACATGAGTGAGTCGAATCGATAATATTCGACGAATGAATTAGTAAGTCTACAAGGTTGACCGCCAAATAGCGGCAACCGTAGTAACTTGAGACGCGTTTCGTGTCCAAGTTACTTGTAGAGTTGAACACGGGCTAAAGTCTGTGTGAAAAAGATAAACTTTCCTAGAAACTAAAGTTTCTTCGTCAAGTTTCCTATTTTCACTTTGACTTTTGACGCCCTTAGTATCATTTAACTGAATTCGGACGGAGGTCTGCGAAAAAAAGATAGATTGCCTTGTGTTCATTGAACACATCGTCAATCTCCTATTTTTTCATTGCCCTCTGCGTCCTTAATATCTTAGTATAGAATTGGAGAGGTCATGGCTGATGACAAGCTAAGAGCGACTCCTGCAGCTAGAAAGTTAGCGGATGATCTAGGAATCAACCTTTACGACGTTTCTGGCTCAGGTGCAAACGGTCGTGTCCACAAAGAAGACGTGGAAACTTATAAAGACACAAACGTGGTTCGCATTTCGCCACTTGCAAAACGAATTGCCCTCGAACATAATATTGCTTGGCAGGAAATTCAAGGAACGGGTCATCGTGGTAAAATCATGAAGAAGGATGTTTTGGCCTTGCTTCCTGAAAATATTGAAAACGACACTATCAAGTCTCCTGCTCAGATTGAAAAAGTGGAAGAAGTTCCTGATAATGTAACACCATACGGTAAAATTGAACGTATTCCAATGACACCAATGCGTAAGGTTATTGCCCAACGTATGGTTGAATCATACCTAACTGCGCCAACTTTCACACTCAATTATGAAGTTGATATGACTGAAATGCTGGCTCTTCGTAAGAAGGTTCTTGAGCCAATCATGGAAGCAACTGGGAAGAAGACTACTGTAACAGACCTTCTTTCACTTGCTGTTGTGAAAACCTTGATGAAACATCCTTACATCAATGCTTCATTGACCGAAGACGGCAAGACCATTATCACTCATAACTATGTCAACCTTGCGATGGCAGTTGGGATGGATAATGGTTTGATGACACCTGTTGTTTACAATGCTGAAAAATTAAGCTTGTCAGAGTTGGTTGTTGCATTCAAAGATGTCATTGGCCGTACCTTGGATGGTAAATTGGCTCCAAGCGAACTGCAGAATTCGACATTCACAATCAGTAACCTGGGAATGTTTGGTGTTCAGTCCTTTGGTCCTATCATCAACCAACCAAACTCAGCTATTCTTGGTGTCAGTTCGACTATTGAGAAGCCAGTTGTGGTCAATGGTGAAATTGTGATTCGCCCTATCATGAGCCTAGGATTAACCATTGACCACCGTGTCGTAGATGGTATGGCTGGTGCTAAGTTTATGAAAGACTTGAAAGAATTGATTGAAAATCCAATCTCAATGTTGATTTAAGAACAAGAGTATTCATTTTAAAGATATAGATAAAGGAAGGAAGACATGGCCTTAGAAGTAATTATGCCAAAAGCCGGCGTGGATATGACAGAAGGACAAATCGTCCAATGGAATAAAAAAGTCGGAGAATTTGTAAAAGAAGGAGAAATCCTTTTGGAAATCATGACTGACAAAGTCAGTATGGAATTGGAAGCCGAAGAAGATGGGTACTTGATTGCCATCCTCAAAGGGGATGGGGAAACAGTCCCTGTAACTGAAGTCATTGGTTACCTTGGGGAAGAAGGAGAAAACATCCCAACAGCTGGAGCAGCAGCGCCAGAAGCTAGCCCAGTGCCTGCAGTTAGTGCCTCAAACGACGATGGTAAGAGCGATGATGCCTTTGATATCGTTGTGATTGGTGGAGGTCCGGCTGGTTATGTGGCAGCCATTAAAGCAGCCCAACTCGGTGGTAAGGTTGCCCTTGTTGAGAAATCTGAACTTGGTGGAACCTGCTTGAACCGTGGCTGTATCCCAACCAAGACTTATCTTCATAACGCTGAAATTATCGAAAACATCGGTCATGCTGCAAACCGTGGTATCGTCATCGAAAATCCAAACTTCACTGTTGATATGGACAAACTTTTAGAAACTAAATCTAAAGTTGTCAATACCTTGGTAGGTGGTGTTGCAGGTCTTCTTCGTAGCTACGGAGTTACTGTTCATAAGGGAATTGGTACAATCACGAAAGACAAGAACGTCTTGGTAAATGGTTCAGAATTGCTTGAAACTAAGAAAATTATCCTTGCTGGTGGTTCAAAAGTCAGCAAGATTAACGTTCCTGGTATGGAATCTCCACTTGTCATGACCAGTGACGACATTCTTGAAATGAACGAAGTGCCAGAAAGCCTCGTTATCATCGGTGGTGGCGTTGTCGGTATCGAACTCGGTCAGGCTTTCATGACATTTGGGTCAAAAGTAACTGTTATCGAAATGATGGACCGTATCGTGCCAGCTATGGACGCAGAAGTGTCTAAGAACCTTCGCTTGATTTTGGAACGTAAAGGTATGACCATCTTAACTGACACTAAACTCCAAGAAATTATCGAGGAAAATAGTCAACTTCGTATCAAGATTGAAGGAAAAGACGATATCATCGCAAGCAAAGCTCTCCTTTCAATTGGTCGTGTGCCAGACCTTGAAGGTATTGGAGATGTTGAGTTTGAATTGGACCGTGGACGCATCAAGGTCAACGAATACATGGAAACTTCTGTTCCAGGTATCTACGCACCAGGTGATATCAACGGTACGAAGATGTTGGCCCACGCAGCTTTCCGCATGGGGGAAGTTGCGGCAGAAAATGCTCTTAAAGGAAATCATGCTGTTGCCAAGTTGAATTTGACTCCTGCAGCTATCTATACTCTTCCTGAAGTAGCAGCAGTCGGTTTAACAGAAGAGCAAGCCCGTGAGAAATACGATGTTGCTATCGGTAAATTCAACTTTGCTGCTAATGGTCGTGCCATTGCTTCTGATGCTGCTCAAGGTTTCGTAAAAGTCATTGCAGATAAGAAATACGGGGAAATCCTTGGTGTTCACATCATCGGTCCTGCAGCTGCAGAATTGATCAATGAGGCGTCAAGCATTATCGAAATGGAAATCACTGTAGAAGAAATGCTTAAGACAATCCACGGACACCCAACATACTCTGAAGTGATGTACGAAGCATTTGCGGATGTTCTTGGAATGGCTATCCATTCACCTAAGAAAAAATAAAATGAAGATAGATTAGACTGGAATTTTTTCCAGTCTCTATCGTATAAAGGGATATCATGAAATATATTATCAATCATTCAAACGACACTGCTTTTAATATCGCCTTGGAAGAATACGCCTTTAAACATCTTTTGGATGAGGACCAAATCTTCCTTCTTTGGATCAATAAACCATCTATCATTGTTGGTCGTCACCAGAACACTATCGAAGAGATCAACCGTGATTATGTTCGCGAAAATGGCATTGAGGTGGTCCGCCGTATCAGTGGTGGTGGAGCTGTTTACCACGATTTAAACAATCTCAACTACACGATTATCTCAAAAGAAGATGAAAACAAGGCTTTTGACTTTAAGAGCTTCTCAACTCCAGTTATCAATACACTAGCTCAACTTGGGGTTAAAGCTGAGTTCACAGGTCGTAATGACCTTGAGATTGATGGTAAGAAGTTCTGTGGCAATGCCCAAGCCTATATCAATGGCCGTATCATGCACCACGGTTGTTTGCTCTTTGACGTTGATTTGTCAGTCCTTGCTAATGCCCTTAAGGTTTCAAAGGATAAATTTGAATCAAAAGGGGTGAAATCTGTTCGTGCTCGTGTCACCAATATTGTTAATGAACTACCAGAAAAAATCACAGTTGAAGAATTCCGTGATTTGCTATTGGAATACATGAAAAAAGAGTACCCAGAGATGACTGAATACGTTTTTTCTGAGAAAGAATTGGCTGAAATCAATCGCATCAAGGATACTAAGTTTGGAACTTGGGACTGGAACTATGGTAAATCACCTGAGTTTAACGTCCGTCGTGGGACAAAATTCACTAGTGGTAAAGTCGAAGTCTTTGCGAATGTCGTCGAATCAAAAATCCAAGATATCAAGATTTATGGTGACTTCTTTGGTATCGAGGACGTTGCAGCTGTAGAAGATGTCCTTCGTGGCGTCAAATACGAACGTGAAGATGTCCTTAAAGCTCTGGAAACTATTGATATTACACGCTACTTCGCTGGTATTAGCCGTGAAGAAATCGCTGAAGCGGTAGTAGAGTAAAGAAAAGCTATTTGTTAGTCATTGTGGATTGCAGAAAAGATATTATCTGGATAGGACAAGTCTTGCAATCTGCTGAACGAGAATCAAAAAGAACTCACTTCCAATGCTTAATAAAAAACTTGGAAGTTTGATCTGAGTCAAGTAAATACGACTATTTGCAATTGAATATTGAGATGAGAAAGTTAGTATTAGATTGACTGTAAGGTGACACAGGCATGAGTTGCTTTTTATAGTATAGACACCACCAAAAGACTATTATTTCTATAGTTGAACGATACCTCAAAAGTTAGACATAGAAAATCTAATTTTTGAGGTATTTTGCAATTCTTAATTTAGGATTTTTTAGTATCAAAAGATGTTTCATAAAATATGGACTCAACCTTTCAACTTAATCCTATTTATTGCTTACTATCCAATAAAATTGAAAAGGATGGAAAAAAGGTTACATTTATGATATAATTTATTTTAAAGACCTTATTAGAAATCTTGAAAGAGTATTAAAAACTTATAATGAGAAAAATTGTTATCAATGGTGGATTACCACTGCAAGGTGAAATCACTATTAGTGGTGCTAAAAATAGTGTTGTGGCCTTAATTCCAGCTATTATATTGGCTGATGATGTGGTGACTTTGGATTGTGTTCCAGATATTTCGGATGTAGCCAGTCTTGTCGAAATTATGGAATTGATGGGAGCTACTGTTAAGCGTTATGACGATGTCTTGGAGATTGATCCAAGAGGTGTTCAAAATATTCCAATGCCTTATGGTAAAATTAACAGTCTTCGTGCATCTTACTATTTTTATGGGAGCCTCTTAGGCCGTTTTGGTGAAGCGACAGTTGGTTTACCGGGAGGATGTGATCTTGGTCCTCGTCCGATTGACTTACACCTTAAGGCTTTTGAAGCTATGGGTGCCACTGTTAGCTACGAGGGAGATAACATGAAGTTATCTGCTAAAGATACAGGACTTCATGGTGCAAGTATTTACATGGATACGGTTAGTGTGGGGGCGACGATTAATACGATGATTGCTGCTGTTAAAGCAAATGGTCGTACTATTATTGAAAATGCAGCCCGTGAACCTGAAATTATTGATGTAGCTACTCTCTTGAATAATATGGGTGCCCATATCCGTGGTGCAGGAACAAATATCATCATTATTGATGGTGTTGACAGATTACATGGAACGCGTCATCAGGTAATTCCAGACCGTATTGAAGCGGGAACATATATATCTTTAGCTGCTGCAGTCGGCAAGGGGATTCGTATAAATAATGTTCTTTACGAACACCTAGAAGGATTTATTGCTAAGCTAGAAGAAATGGGAGTTAGAATGACTGTATCTGAAGATAGCATTTTTGTCGAAGAACAGTCTAATTTGAAAGCAATCAATATTAAGACAGCTCCTTACCCAGGCTTTGCTACTGATTTGCAACAACCTATTACCCCACTTTTACTAAGAGCGAATGGTCGTGGTACAATTGTCGATACGATTTACGAAAAACGTGTAAATCATGTTTTTGAACTAGCAAAGATGGATGCGGACATTTCGACAACAAATGGTCATATTTTGTACACAGGTGGACGTGATTTGCGTGGGGCAAGTGTTAAAGCAACTGACCTGAGAGCTGGTGCAGCTTTAGTTATTGCTGGTTTGATGGCCGAGGGGCAAACTGAAATTACCAATATCGAGTTTATCTTACGTGGTTATTCTGATATTATCGAAAAATTACGTAATCTAGGAGCGGATATTAGACTTGTTGAGGATTAAACCTTAGAGGTGTTTATGAATATTTGGACCAAATTAGCAATGTTTTCTTTTTTTGAAACGGATCGCTTGTATTTGCGTCCTTTCTTTTTTAGTGATAGTCAAGACTTCCATGAGATAGCTTCAAATCCAGAAAATTTACAATTCATTTTTCCAAGTCAAGCTAGTCCTGAAGAAAGCCAGTATGCACTGGCCAATTATTTTATGAAGGCTCCTTTGGGAGTGTGGGCTATTTGTGACAAGAAAACTGAAAAAATGATTGGTTCTGTTAAGTTTGAAAAACTAGATGAAATTAAAAAAGAAGCAGAACTTGGTTATTTTTTGAGAAAAGATGCTTGGTCGCAAGGATTTATGACAGAGGTTGTTAAAAAACTTTGCCAACTTTCTTTTGAGGAATTTGCTTTAAAACAATTGTCCATTATTACCCATCTCGAAAATGAAGCAAGTCAAAAGGTTGCTCTTAAGGCTGGATTTAGTTTGTTCCGTCAGTTTAAGGGAAGTGATCGCTACACAAGAAAAATGCGGGATTATCTTGAATTTCGGTATGTAAAAGGAGAATTCAATGAGTAAGCATCAGGAAATTCTAAGCTATTTGGAAGAATTACCTGTCGGAAAGAGGGTTAGTGTTCGTAGTATTTCCAACCATCTGGGAGTCAGTGATGGAACGGCTTATCGCGCTATCAAGGAAGCTGAAAACCGTGGAATTGTGGAGACTCGACCAAGAAGTGGTACTATTCGCGTTAAATCCCAGAAAGTTGCTATTGAAAGATTAACTTTTGATGAAATTGCAGAAGTGACTTCTTCTGAAGTTCTGGCTGGTCAAGAAGGTTTAGAGAGAGAATTTAGCAAGTTTTCAATCGGTGCCATGACTGAACAAAACATCTTGTCTTACCTTCATGATGGGGGGCTCTTGATTGTCGGAGATCGTACTCGTATCCAATTATTAGCACTTGAAAATGAAAATGCAGTCTTGGTTACAGGTGGTTTCCATGTTCATGATGATGTTCTTAAACTGGCAAATCAAAAAGGAATTCCTGTTTTAAGAAGCAAGCATGATACTTTCACTGTTGCGACCATGATCAATAAAGCCTTGTCAAATGTTCAAATTAAGACGGATATTCTGACAGTTGAGAAACTTTATCGTCCGAGTCATGAGTATGGCTTTCTGAGAGAGACTGACACCGTTAAAGATTATTTGGACTTAGTTCGTAAGAATCGTAGCAGTCGTTTCCCAGTTATCAATCAACATCAGGTCGTTGTTGGAGTTGTAACCATGAGAGACGCTGGCGATAAGTCACCAAGTACCACAATTGACAAGGTCATGTCTCGTAGTCTATTTTTAGTTGGTTTATCGACAAATATTGCCAATGTGAGCCAACGGATGATTGCTGAAGACTTTGAAATGGTACCGGTTGTTCGGAATAATCAAACCTTGCTTGGAGTTGTGACAAGACGAGATGTCATGGAGAAGATGAGTCGTTCTCAAGTTTCGGCTCTACCAACTTTTTCTGAGCAGATTGGTCAAAAACTTTCTTATCACCATGATGAAGTCGTCATTACAGTGGAACCCTTTATGCTAGAGAAAAATGGTGTTTTGGCTAATGGTGTATTGGCAGAAATCTTGACTCATATGACTCAAGATTTAGTTGTGAATAGTGGTCGCAATCTCATTATCGAGCAGATGCTGATCTACTTTTTACAGGCTGTTCAGATAGATGATATACTGCGCATTCAAGCACGCATTATCCATCATACGAGACGATCAGCTATTATTGACTACGATATTTATCATGGTCATCAGATTGTTTCAAAAGCAAATGTGACTGTTAAAATTAATTAGAAACTAGGAGAAAAGATGATAACATTAAAATCAGCTCGTGAAATCGAAGCTATGGACAAGGCTGGTGATTTCCTTGCAAGTATTCATATCGGCTTACGTGATTTGATTAAGCCTGGCGTAGATATGTGGGAAGTTGAAGAATACGTTCGCCGTCGTTGTAAGGAAGAAAATTTCCTTCCACTTCAGATTGGGGTTGATGGTGCCATGATGGATTATCCTTATGCTACTTGTTGCTCTCTTAATGATGAAGTAGCTCACGCTTTCCCTCGTCACTATATCTTGAAAGATGGTGATTTGCTCAAAGTGGATATGGTTTTGGGAGGTCCAATTGCCAAATCTGATTTGAATGTCTCAAAATTAAACTTCAACAATGTTGAGCAAATGAAAAAATACACTCAGAGCTATTCTGGTGGTCTAGCAGATTCTTGTTGGGCTTATGCTGTCGGTACACCGTCCGAAGAAGTGAAAAACTTGATGGATGTAACCAAAGAAGCTATGTACAAGGGTATTGAGCAAGCTGTTGTTGGAAATCGTATTGGTGATATTGGAGCAGCGATTCAAGAATATGCTGAAAGTCGTGGATACGGTGTAGTGCGTGATTTGGTTGGTCATGGTGTTGGCCCAACCATGCACGAAGAACCAATGGTTCCTAACTATGGTATTGCAGGTCGTGGACTTCGTCTTCGTGAAGGAATGGTATTAACCATTGAACCAATGATCAATACAGGTGACTGGGAAATCGATACAGATATGAAGACTGGTTGGGCGCATAAGACCATTGACGGTGGCCTATCTTGTCAATATGAACACCAATTTGTCATTACTAAGGATGGTCCGGTAATCTTGACTAGCCAAGGTGAAGAAGGAACTTATTAAAATAATTAAAAACAGATTGAAGAAAAAGTGGCTCTTTGGACAATTTTCTTCAATTTTTTCTTTTATCTATAGTGAAATGAAAAAACTGAACAACTTGATTGAGAAATTCAAATCAATTTCTAACAATGTTTTAGAAAACATAGTGTACTATTAAAGAGTTTGTTTCACATAATATAATGACAAAAACAGTTAACCGTAGCAAACTTGATACAAATTTTAATATTTATAGTACAATAGGTTTAAATTCTTAAGAAAGTTGGTTCTTTATTGGAAACGCTAGTATTTTCAATCTCAGTTTTTTTAGCAGGGGTCTTGTCTTTCTTTTCCCCGTGTATTTTTCCTCTGTTACCAGTTTATACTGGAATTTTGCTGGATGATCAAGAAAGTGCAAAAAGCTTTTCTTTATTTGGTAGAAAAGTTGCTTGGTCAGGTTTGATTCGAACGCTTTGCTTTATCGCAGGTATTTCACTCATTTTCTTTATTCTAGGATTTGGAGCTGGTTACTTTGGTAATATTCTCTATGCCAATTGGTTTCGCTATACCATGGGTACGATTATTATCATTTTAGGCCTTCACCAGATGGAAATTTTTCATTTTAAGAAATTAGAGGTTCAAAAAAGCTTAACTTTTAAGAAATCAGAAGCCAATCGTTATTGGTCAGCCTTTTTACTCGGTATTACCTTTAGCTTCGGTTGGACGCCTTGTATTGGTCCAGTTTTGAGTTCTGTTTTAGCGCTTGCGGCTTCTGGTGGTAATGGTGCTTGGCAAGGAGCCATATATACTCTTATTTACACTCTGGGGATGGCTATTCCTTTCTTGGTCTTGGCTCTAGCTTCAGGTGTAGTAATGCCTTATTTTAGTAAAATCAAACGTCATATGATGCTACTGAAGAAAATTGGTGGTTTCCTTATTATTTTAATGGGAATTTTGTTACTATTAGGACAAGTAAATGTTCTAGCTGGAATTTTTGAATAAAGGAGAAAAAGATGAAAAAAATAATGTTTGCTGGTTTAAGCCTTTTGTCATTAGTTGTATTGATGGCCTGTGGTGAGGAAGAAACTAAAAAAACTCAATCTCCACAACAAGCCCCAAAACAGCAGCAACAAACGCCTGTACAACAAATTGCTGTTGGAAAAGAAGCTCCAGACTTCACCTTGCAATCTATGGATGGTAAAGAAGTTAAGTTATCTGATTATAAGGGTAAAAAAGTCTACTTGAAATTTTGGGCTTCATGGTGTGGTCCATGTAAGAAAAGTATGCCTGAGTTGATGGAATTAGCTGCGAAACCAGATCGCGATTTCGAAATTCTTAGTGTCATTGCACCAGGAATTCAAGGTGAAAAAACTGTTGAGCAATTCCCACAATGGTTCCAAGATCAAGGTTATAAGGATATTCCCGTTCTTTATGATACTAAAGCAACTACCTTCCAAGCTTATCAAATTCGAAGCATTCCTACAGAATACCTAATTGATAGCCAAGGCAAGATTGGAAAGATTCAATTTGGTGTTATCAGCAATGCGGATGCGGAAGCAGCCTTTAAAGAAATGAACTAGAATCGATAAAAATCTGATTACAATATGTAGTCAGATTTTTTTAGAAAAACATTTTATAAATATTCACAAATATCCTATATTTATGGTAAAATAGAATCATCATTTTATTTGGAGAAGAAAGATGAATATATTTAGAACAAAGAATGTTAGTTTGGATAAAACAGAGATGCACAGGCATTTGAAGTTATGGGATTTGATTTTGCTGGGTATCGGAGCCATGGTTGGTACAGGTGTTTTTACAATTACAGGTACTGCAGCTGCAACGCTTGCTGGTCCAGCCCTAGTGATTTCAATCGTCATTTCTGCCTTGTGTGTGGGATTATCAGCCCTCTTTTTTGCAGAATTTGCTTCGCGAGTACCTGCTACAGGTGGTGCCTACAGCTATCTCTATGCTATATTAGGAGAATTCCCTGCTTGGTTGGCTGGTTGGTTAACCATGATGGAGTTCATGACAGCCATATCAGGCGTAGCTTCGGGGTGGGCAGCTTATTTTAAAGGCTTGCTCTCTCAATACGGGATAGCCCTTCCTCAGGCTTTAAATGGGACCTTTAATCCTCAAGCAGGGACATTTGTTGATTTATTGCCTATTCTTGTCTTGGTCTTGGTGACCTCACTTGTTTTACTCAATGCTAAAGCAGCCTTACGCTTTAATTCAATTCTAGTTATTTTGAAATTTTCCGCTTTGGCTCTCTTTGTTTTAGTAGGAATCTGGCATATCAAACTTGATAACTGGAGTAATTTTGCTCCGTATGGTTTTGGACAAATCTATGGTGCTAGTACTGGTATTATGGCTGGTGCATCCTTGATGTTCTTCGGTTTTTTGGGATTTGAATCCATCTCTATGGCTGTAGATGAAGTCAAGACTCCTCAAAAAAATATTCCTAGAGGGATTGTCTTATCGCTTTCAATCGTAACTATTCTCTATGCCTTGGTGACGCTTGTCTTGACTGGTGTGGTTCACTATAGTCATCTAAATGTCGACGATGCCGTTGCCTTTGCTCTTCGTAGCATTGGAATTAGTTGGGCAGCCAACTATGTGTCATTGGTGGCTATCTTGACCTTGATTACGGTTTGTATCTCGATGACCTATGCCCTATCGCGTATGATTTACAGTTTAGCGCGTGATGGCTTAATGCCTGCTGTATTTAAAGAACTAACAAAGACAAGTAAGGTACCCAAAAATGCTACTATTTTAACAGGTCTAGCTTCAGCAGTAGCAGCAGGAATATTCCCACTAGCCAGTATCGCAGCCTTCTTAAACATTTGTACCTTGGCCTACTTGATGATGCTTGCTTACGGCTTGATTCGTTTACGGAAAGAAAAAGGAATGCCCAAAGCGGGCGAATTTAAAACACCATTTGTACCTTTGTTACCGATTTTATCAATCATCATTTGTTTATCCTTTATGTTGCAGTATAATATGGAAACTTGGATTGCTTTCCTAGTTGCGTTGTTAGTAGGAAGTATTATTTACTTCACTTATGGCTATAAGCATTCTACCATAGAAGAATAATACTCTTCGAAAATCTCTTCAAACCACGTCAGCTTCGCCTTGCCGTATATATGGTTATTGACTTCGTCAGTTTCATCTACAACCTCAAAAACATGTTTTGAGCTGACTTCGTCAGTCTTATCTACAACCTCAAAACAGTGTTTTGAGCAACCTACGGCTAGCTTCCTAATTTGCTCTTTGATTTTCATTGAGTATAAAGTGAGAATCTGTTGAGTTGTTGAAACTCAGCAGATTTTTATATGTGAAAGAAATTTCAAAATTTTTCTAAAAATAGCTTGACAGATTAAATTTTTAGGAGTAGAATGTTTACCAGTTAATTAAATAGTTAAGGGGTTATCCATGAAAAAACAAAGTTTATTTTTAGTATTGTTAAGTGTCTTTCTTTTGTGTTTAGGGGCCTGTGGTCAAAAGGAAAGCCAAACAGGAAAAGGGATGAAAATTGTGACCAGTTTCTATCCTATCTACGCTATGGTAAAGGAAGTATCTGGTGACTTGAATGATGTTCGAATGATTCAGTCAAGTAGCGGTATTCACTCTTTTGAACCTTCAGCAAATGATATCGCAGCCATCTATGATGCAGACGTCTTTGTTTATCATTCTCATACGCTCGAATCTTGGGCAGGAAGTTTAGATCCCAATCTAAAAAAATCTAAAGTTAAGGTTTTAGAGGCTTCAGAGGGAATGACCTTGGACCGCGTCCCAGGGCTAGAAGATGTGGAAGCAGGAGATGGTGTTGATGAAAAAACGCTCTATGACCCTCACACTTGGCTAGATCCTGAAAAAGCTGGCGAAGAAGCGCAGATTATCGCTGATAAACTTTCAGAGGTGGATAGTGAGCATAAAGAAACTTACCAGAAAAATGCGCAAGCCTTTATCAAAAAAGCTCAGGAATTGACTAAGAAATTCCAACCTAAATTTGAAAAAGCGAGTCAGAAAACCTTTGTAACACAACATACAGCCTTTTCTTATCTAGCTAAGCGATTTGGACTTAATCAATTGGGTATTGCAGGTATCTCTCCTGAACAAGAACCAAGTCCAAGACAACTAACTGAAATTCAGGAATTTGTTAAAACCTATAAGGTTAAAACGATTTTTACAGAAAGTAATGCTTCTTCAAAAGTAGCTGAAACTCTTGTCAAATCAACAGGTGTGGGTCTTAAAACTCTGAATCCTTTAGAGGCAGACCCACAAAATGACAAGACTTATCTAGAAAACCTTGAAGAAAATATGAGTGTTCTAGCAGAAGAATTGAAATGAGGAAAGAATGAAAATCAATAAAAAATATGTAGCAGGTTCGGTGGCAGTTCTTGCCCTAAGTGTTTGTTCCTATGAGCTTGGTCGGTATCAAGCTGGTCAAGTTAAGAAAGATTCTAATCGAGTTGCTTATATAGATGGTGATCAGGCTGGTCAAAAGGCAGAAAATTTGACACCAGATGAAGTCAGTAAGAGAGAGGGAATCAACGCCGAGCAAATCGTCATCAAGATTACGGATCAAGGTTATGTGACCTCTCATGGAGACCATTATCATTACTATAATGGGAAGGTTCCTTATGACGCTATCATCAGTGAAGAACTCCTCATGAAAGATCCGAATTATCAGTTGAAGGATTCAGACATTGTCAATGAAATCAAGGGTGGCTATGTGATTAAGGTAGACGGAAAATACTATGTTTACCTTAAAGATGCGGCCCATGCGGACAATATTCGAACAAAAGAAGAGATTAAACGTCAGAAGCAGGAACATAGTCATAATCATAATGCAAGCACAGATAATGCTGTTGCTGCAGCCAGAGCCCAAGGACGTTATACAACGGATGATGGGTATATCTTCAATGCGTCTGATATCATTGAGGACACGGGTGATGCTTATATCGTTCCTCATGGCAATCACTTCCACTATATTCCTAAGAGTGACTTGTCTGCTAGTGAATTAGCTGCAGCCCAAGCCTTCTTATCTGGAAAAGGGGGTCAATTAAGTACGGTTGAATATCGTTCAAGCAGATCTGAAACAAGATATAGTGTGAGAACGAGTCAATCTGTGTCTCCTCAAGATTCTGCCAAAGCTCCTGAAAGTCAAAGTGAGGACTTGGATAGTCTTCTTCAAGAATTGTACGCCTTGCCACTTAGCCAACGTCATGTGGAGTCTGATGGCTTAGTATTTGATCCAGCACAGATTACAAAACGTACTGCCAATGGTGTGGCAGTGCCTCATGGAGATCATTTCCATTTCATTCCTTATTCACAAATGTCTGCTTTGGAAGAAAAATTGGCTCGAAATCTGCCAATTGGAGGTCAGCCAGTTCAAGGTCATACTGATAATACGAAACCAAGCAGTCCTGAGAAAACAAGTTCAACACCAAGTTCAACCATTAAACCAAACTTTAATCTCAATACGCAGGCACCGAATCGAGGAACTGGAGGCGCTTATACAACGGATGATGGGTATGTCTTTAATCCGACAGATGTGATTGAAGATACAGGTGATGCTTTTGTTGTCCCTCACGGCAATCATTTCCACTATATTCCTAAGAGTGATTTGTCAGCAGGAGAATTAGCTGCTGCTCAAGCTTATTGGAATGGTAAACAGGGCTCACATTCTGCTATAAGTTCAAGTAAACCAAGTAGTGATAATGCTAAACCAACTCAACCAAGTTTGCCAGAGACTCCTAATCTGACTGTCACTCCAACTTATCATCAAAATCAAGGGGAAGATATTCCAACACTTTTACGTGAATTGTATGCCAAACCTTTGTCAGAACGACATGTGGAATCGGATGGCTTAGTCTTTGATCCGGCACAAATTATCAAACGTACAGCTAACGGTGTTGCAGTGCCTCATGGAGACCATTATCACTTTATTCCTTATTCACAAATGTCACCGCTGGAAGAAAAATTGGCTCGTATGATAGTTGTTAAGGGACAAAATGGCAGTGTCTTGCCAAGCGTCACTCCTTTGAAGCCAGCCCCTACTACCAAACCTCTTGCACCAGTGGAAAATAAACCGACTGAACTTGATGTCAACCAGGTTGTTAGAAAAGTTGGCGACGGTTATATTTTCGAGGATAAGGGAGTCAGTCGTTATGTTCTAGCTAAAGACTTGGCTAAGGATAAGATTGACGCTATTGAAAATCTCTTGTCTAAGAAAACTCAAGAGACACATGCCCTAGTTGCGAAGAAAGAAAATGTCGCTCCTCGTGATCAAGAATTTTATGATAAAGCATATAATTTATTGGCCGAGGCTCATAAAGCTTTGTCTGAAAATAAGGGTCGTACTTCTGATTTCCAGGTTTTAGACAAATTAGCAGAACGTTTGAATGATGAATCTTCTAATAAAGGAAAATTAGTAGATGATTTATTGGCATTCCTAGCACCAATTACCCATCCAGAACGTCTTGGTAAGCCAAATTCTCAAATTGAATATACCGAAAACGAAGTCCGTATTGCACAATTAGCTGATAAGTATACAACCTCAGATGGCTACATTTTTGACGAACATGATATTATCAGTGATGAAGGAGATGCCTATGTAACGCCTCATATGGGTCATAGTCACTGGATTGGAAAAGACAGTCTTTCTGATAAGGAAAAAGCAGCCGCTCAAGCCTATACTAAAGAAAAAGGAATCCTACCTCCATCTCCAGATGCAGATGCTCAAGCAAATCCAACTGGAGATAGTGCAGCCGCTATTTACAATCGTGTAAAAGGGGAGAAACGAATTCCACTTGTTCGACTTCCATACATGGTTGAGCATACAGTTGAGATAAAAAATGGTAATTTAATCATTCCTCATAAGGATCATTACCATAATATTAAATTCGCTTGGTTTGATGATCATTCATACAAGGCTCCAAATGGTTATACCTTGGAAGACTTATTTGCGACGATTAAGTACTATGTTGAACATCCTGACGAACGTCCACATTCTAATGATGGATGGGGTAATGCCAGCGAGCATGTCTTAGGTAAGAAAGACCACAGTGAAGATCCAAATAAGAACTTCAAAGCAGATGAAGAGCCAGTAGAGGAAACACCTGCTGAGCCAGAAGTCCCTCAGGTAGAGACTGAGAAAGTAGAAGCCAAACTCAAAGAAGCAGAAACTTTACTTGCTAAAGTAACGGATGCTAGTTTGAAAGCCAATGCGACTGAAACCCTAGCTGGTTTACGAAATAACTTGAGTCTCCAAACCATGGATAATAATGGTATCATGGTAGAAGTAGAAAAATTACTTGCTTTGTTAAAAGGGAGTGAGTCAGTAACGACGAAACCAGAAGCAGAGGTTTATCCTATTAAATCAAAATGATGTAAGAGTCAGTAGTAATACTGGCTTTTATTTTTTAAAATGTTATAAAAATCTTGACAGATAAGCTTAAAAAAGGTAAACTATTTACTGGTTAATTAATTGGTTAAATAACCAGTTTAGAAAAAATTGTTTAACCGAGAAAAAGAAGTTAAGAAAAAGCTTCATCATTTATTGAAATGAGGAATTTATGAAATTCAGTAAAAAGTATATAGCAGTCGGATCAGCTGTTATCGTGTCCTTGAGTCTATGTGCTTATGCGCTAAATCAGCATCGCTCGCAGGAAGATAAGGACAATAATCGTGTCTCTTATGTGGATGGCAGCCAGTCCAGTCAGAAAACTGAAAACCTGACACCAGATCAGGTTAGCCAAAAAGAAGGGATTCAGGCTGAGCAAATTGTCATCAAGATTTCAGATCAGGGTTATGTTACATCACATGGTGATCACTATCATTACTATAATGGGAAAGTTCCTTATGATGCCCTCTTTAGTGAAGAACTTTTGATGAAGGACCCAAACTATCAACTTAAGGATGGAGATATTGTCAATGAGGTCAAGGGTGGCTATATCATCAAGGTCGATGGAAAATATTATGTCTATTTGAAAGATGCAGCTCATGCTGATAATGTTCGAACCAAAGATGAAATCAACCGTCAAAAACAAGAACACGTCAAAGATAATGAGAAGGTCAGCTCAGATGTTTCTGTAGCAAGGTCTCAGGGACGCTATACAACAGATGATGGTTATGTCTTTAATCCAGCTGAC
Organism: Streptococcus pseudopneumoniae; assembly: GCF_001074825.1. Lineage (GTDB taxonomy): Bacteria > Bacillota > Bacilli > Lactobacillales > Streptococcaceae > Streptococcus > Streptococcus pseudopneumoniae_C. The sequence continues at coordinate 4,885 of NZ_JUPG01000086.1, read as the reverse complement.
ATTATTGAAGATACTGGTGATGCTTATATCGTTCCTCATGGAGGTCACTATCACTACATTCCAAAAAGTGATTTATCTGCTAGTGAATTAGCAGTAGCCAAAGCTATTCTAGCTGGGAAAAATACGCAACCGAGTCAGTTAAGCTATTCTTCAACAGCTAGTGACAATAACACGCAATCTGTAGCACACGGATCAACTAGCAAGCCAGAAAGCAAAGTTGAAAATCTCCAAAGTCTATTGAAAGAACTCTATGATTCACCTAGCGACCAACGTTACAGTGAATCAGATGGCTTAGTCTTTGACCCTGCTAAGATTGTCAGTCGTACACCGAATGGAGTTGCGATTCCGCATGGCGACCATTATCACTTTATTCCTTACAGCAAACTCTCTGCTTTAGAAGAAAAGATTGCCAGAATGGTGCCTATAGGCGGAACTGGTTCTACAGTTTCTACAAATGAAAAACCTAATAAAGTAGCGTCTAGTCTTGGAAGTCTTTCAAGCAATCCTTCTTCTTCAACGACACGTAAGGAACTCTCTTCAACTTCTGATGGCTATATCTTTAATCCAAAAGATATCGTTGAAGAAACGGCTACAGCTTATATTGTAAGACATGGTGATCATTTCCATTACATTCCAAAATCGACCATAATTGGTCAACCGACTCTTCCAAATAATGGTCTAACAACACCTTCGCCATCTCTTCCAATCAATCCAGGAACTTCACATGAGGAGCATGAAGAAGGTGGACATGGATTTGATGCCAATCGTATTATTGCTGAAGATGAGCAAGGTTTTATCATGAGTCACGGTGATCACAATCATTACTTCTTCAAGAAGGATTTGACAGCAGACCAAATTAAGGCCGCGCAAGCCCACTTGAAAGGGGCAAATAAAACAACACCAAATCCAGCTCATGATGACGATCACGATGAAGATCATCATGGACACCATCATGATGAAGACCATGATCACGGTTTTGATGCTAATCGTGTTATCAGTGAGGATGAGCAAGGATTTGTCATGAGTCACGGAGACCACAATCATTATTTCTTCAAGAAGGACTTGACAGCGGAGCAAATTAAGGAAGCTCAGGATCATTTGAAAACACATCATGATGCAGAGCCTGTAAAACCTCTTGCTAAAACGGTAGAGTCTTTTTCAAGAGATGCTAGTGATGAAGAAAAAATTGCTTATATTTCTAAGACCTATGGTGTGCCACTTGAAGCTATTAGAATTTCAAACGGATTCTTTGTCTTTGGAAATCCAGACCAAGCCTACGATCCAACTCATATTCATCCTTACGCTGTTCGTAAGGAACACGTTCGGATTCCTCTTCAAACTGGAAATCCAGAACTTGATTTCCTAAATGAACTTTATACGACTGCCTTACGTGATGGTGTGTCTCCTTATAGTTTGCAGGTAGAAAATGGTAGTTTTGTGATCCCTCATGGTGACCATAATCACTACATCAAGGTTCAAACCAAGGGCTATGAAGTGGCTTTGAAAAATAAAATTCCAGCTCTACAATCCAACTACCAACCTGGAGCTTTTGATGAGAAGGTAGTTTTGGCAAAAGTAGACCAACTTCTAGCTGAAAGCAGAAACATCTATAAAGACAAACCTATCGAACAAAGACAGATAGAGTTAGCTTTAGGTCAGTTTACTGAAAACATGAAGAAACTGGCAACTAACTCTACAGCAGGTTATCTTGCAACACTGGATCTCTTTGATAAGCAATATATCCATATTGATGAAAGTATCAAGCCTGTTAAAACAAGTGCTTTAGATAAGAAATATCAGGCCTTGATTGATAAAATCAATACACTGGATACAGACTCTTACGGACTTCCTAAGAAAGATCTTCTTGTTCGACTCCAAGAAGCTAAGTTGGCTAAAGATGAGGCTGCTTTAGCAGCGGTTGAATCACAACTTCAAGCTCTTCAAGACTTTAATGATCGAACAGGTGTTACAACTGTAGAATACATCAAGTACTTCTACGAACACGTAAATGACGGTCGTTTGAGTGATGAACTTCGAAACAAAGTAGCTCAGTTGACTTGGACCTTGTATCAATCTCAATCCTTCCTTAAGGCAGCAGAATTGAACAAATTATTCCCAAGTATCTATCAGGCAAAACAAGAAGTGGAAGAAGCGTTGAAAGCTCAGCCAACTACTGCTAAATCGACTCATACAGTTCTAGATACTGAAAAAGTAGATAACCAAACTGCTAAGACAGCTATTTATGGCTTCTTGAAAGAATTGTACGGAGACTTTATGCCTGAAGAACATGTCAATCATGTTAGCAAGGAAGAAGTAGAAAGCCTCTTGAACAAGGCAACTCAACTCTTGGAACAAATCCAAGAAGAAGGAATCAGACAATCCTTGGCAGAAGAAGTAGAAAATCTCAAAGCTGCTACAAACAAGGCTGATGCAGATTTGGATGAAGTAAACAGTCAGGTGAAAGACGTCTTGACTCGTATCGCTAGCGCCCTTCAACAAGAGAAGGAAAATACTGAGCAAGATCCTCAGACACTTGTACTCTATCAAAAACTCTACGATATTCTCATGTCGCTTCACGCTTACTTAGAAAACAATAAGGGTTCTGATGCGGACTTTGATAAGGTAGATGCTTTACTAGATCAACTTTCTGCTAAGAGTAAAGATAAGGCTGCTTTACTTGAATTGACAAAAGCTATTCTGGTTTTGAATCAAGAAATCAAGTCAAAATCAAGTGCGAGTGAAGAAGCAACTCCAGCAACAAAGTCTGATAAGAACAGTACCGAAACTGAAACATCAGCAGCTGCAGAATCTAACAGTGAAACTGCAAGTGACGAAAATAAACCAAGCAACACAACAGATTCTAAACCTGCTGAATCAACTTCAGAAAAGGGAACAACAGAATCTACAACAAGTACTGGAAATCAAGAAAAACCAGTAGAGTAAAAAAGTTGGTAGTCGGAGATCTAGGAGATTTTGCCATTCAGGGCTGTTTCCCATTTCTCATTGTAATTATAAACCATGGTAACATAAGAAAACGAGCATTTCCAAAAGAGGAAGTGCTCGTTTTTTGATAGTTAGAAGTAGTTTTTATCCGTCTATTTAGAGTTGATTACAAGAAATGATTGACTTGACTGTGGATATAAGATTTATTCACTGATTATAATGTTCAAATAGCGCTCCAAAGCAAATAATTATCCTTATGAGTATAAATCTTCTAAATCAACGACTTCCAAACCATTTTTTGTCAAGCGATAGATGATCGAGCAGACCTCTTTTAAGAAACGACGGTCATGCGAAACAGTGATGAGACCGCCAGGATAAGTGGCAAAGAGTTTTCTGATTTGGGGTTGAGAAGTGGGAGAAAAGTTTCGTGTGGGTTCGTCCAACAGGAGAAAGTTTGGTTTGCGCAGCACTAAATCCAAAAGCAGGAGTTTTCCCTGTTGTCCACCAGATAAGGAGCGAATTTGATGTTGCATTTCTGGATAACTGAAATTGAGACTGGCTAAGTGAGATTGGATTTTCTGCAGTTCCTCTTTTTCCCCAGTTTTGCTCAGATAGGCGATTGGTGATAAATCCAATTCCAGTTTTTTGTGGTAATCTTGTGGCATATAACCAAGCAAAATTTCTCTTTTATCATTAAGAAGTTGCTGTAACTTGGCTAACAGAGTTGACTTTCCAATACCATTTGGGCCGATGATGCCAATTTTTTCTTGGCCACGAACAGTTAATTGTAGTTCTTGCACCAAAATTCGCTCGCCAATGGATAAATTTTCTTTTTCCAGTTGGATTAAGACTTTAGAAGCAGGTAATGGCTGTATATCTGAGAAGAAAAGTCTGATTTCTTCCTCTTCAAGTGGTTTTTGGGTCATGGACTGAGCTATCTTTTCAAAGCGTTTTTCTTGAGAGAGGACAGTTTTCATCTTTTTAGCCAATAGGCGCCCAGCAGTACTGTCTTTGGTAGCTCGAAGCGCAGTTTCTACATTTTGTTTAACTCGCCGATGCTTTTCCATGCTTTTATCATAGGCTCGTTGGTCGTTGGCAGCGTGCTGACTTTGTCTGACAAAATTAGCCTTTTTCTGCTCGCTATAGCTATCATAATCTAAATGCTCTACTAGTGTTTCCGCTTCTTTACGGTGCTTGACCAGTCGCAAGTGAACAATAGTGTCTGCCGTTTCAGAAAGAAAGTCCTCATCATGGGAAATGAAAATAACGGTTTGCCGAATCTTTCGAATCTGACCTTTTAGCCAATCAACTGTTTCAAGGTCCAGGTCATTTGAAGGTTCATCTAAAAATAGAATCTCAAAGGGTTTGGCTAACTCATGGATGAGCTGAATTTTCAAAGCTTCGCCCCCTGATAGACTGCCAATATTTTGGTCGCTAGCGAAACGATCGCTATCAAAATGCAATTCCTCAGCCAAACGATAGAGGATACTGTAGTCTAAATCAATAGAATCTAAAAAGAAGTAGTCGTGTAGACTTTTCTTTTTCAGCTCCTCGGGAAGTTTTTGAGGAATATAGGCTAGTGACTGATAGTCAGACTGGATGTCTCCCTTGATAGTGAAATCAGACAAATATTTCCCCATTAAAGTTTTAAGTAATGTTGATTTGCCATTTCCTTCCTCTCCAATAATAGCTACCTTTTCCCCGTCTTGGATGGTCATGCTGAGGTCAAAGACAAGGTCTCGTAAATCTTTGTTTTGTGTGATGGTCAGGTGATTGATTTTTATCATATGATTGCCCTTTCTAGAATGTTGATAGTGCATAACAAAAAGCTCTACTTTACTTAGTAGAGCCCAAAGTCTATGTCAAAAAAACTCTATTAATACTCTTCGAAAATCTCTTCAAACCACGTCAGCGTCGCCTTACCGTAGATATGGTTACTGAC
>NZ_JUPG01000085.1 GCF_001074825.1 Streptococcus pseudopneumoniae | reverse complement strand
CATGCTTAGTATCAAGCTTATCCAAACCGTCATATTGGTACAACATATGGTGTCTTTCTGGAATAGTTGCACCATCAAGAAGGTACTGAACAAAATCACCTAACTGAACTTCTTTGCCATCAAGAACTTTCTGACCTGTTTTATCAAGCGCATGTTTTTCTGGGTGTTTTGGTTTAGGTGGCTCTGGTGTACGAGTAACAACCTTAGCAGTCATTTCTTGTTTATTGACAATATTGATGAAAGTATTCTCAATCTTATCACC
>NZ_JUPG01000011.1 GCF_001074825.1 Streptococcus pseudopneumoniae | reverse complement strand
AAATGCTGCTCTTGCATCTCTAGGACTTCTTGGACTATTGAGTGGATTTGGACTTGTAGCTCGCAAGAAAAAAGAAGACTAAACATTTAGTCAAAATATGAACTGTTCATTGTGAAGTGGACAATGAATAGAAAAGATTAAACAACGGCTTTGTTCCTCGTTTTAAGAGGTACAAGGCCGTTGTTGTGTTTTTGGAAAGTAGATGCTAATCTTTGTATTAAGAAGCTCTCAATTGGGTGCGCTATTAATTGAGACATAGTATGAGTCATCTGTTACCACTAAATTTTTTAGATGATTGTTTTTTACTATCAAATATGATGATGGATTATCTGATATGATAGGTGGTTACAGATTTATTTTAAAGCTGGAGAGTTTGTCTATTTAAAAGTACAATATAATAACATTTTATGAATAGTTAAACAATACACCCCTTGTTCTATGCAATAAAACAGTTTTATCTTGTGTAAATATATTAAAAATGGTATAATTGAGCTGTAATAGCTGTAATAGCTGTAATAGCTGTAATAGCTGTAATAGCTGTAATAGCTGTAAT
>NZ_JUPG01000084.1 GCF_001074825.1 Streptococcus pseudopneumoniae | reverse complement strand
CGCTTTTACACGCCTGACGGTTTTCAAGACCGTTCCCTTCAGCCGGACTTGGGTAATCCTCCATACTATTCAAATGGACCTTGTAGGACTTGAACCTACGACCACTCGGTTATGAGCCGAGAGCTCTAACCAGCTGAGCTAAAGGTCCAACAAGATCTTTATAGCGGCGAAGGGGATCGAACCCCCGACCTCCCGGGTATGAACCGGACGCTCTAGCCAGCTGAGCTACACCGCCATATATCGGGAAGACAGGATTCGAACCTGCGACACCTTGGTCCCAAACCAAGTACTCTACCAAGCTG
>NZ_JUPG01000083.1 GCF_001074825.1 Streptococcus pseudopneumoniae | reverse complement strand
ACCACCAGTAAACTCTGGTAAGTTGTGAATAGCTGCTTCAGAATCAGACACACCACCAGTAAATTCTGGTACCTTATGGTCAGCTGATACGATTTTAGCTGATTCTTCTTTCTTAGTTCCAACCAACACAATTTCATCTTGCGCAACTTCAATAACTTCACGAAGTTTTATAGTACGGCTTCCATCTGGTGCTACTTCAGTCAAGATACGTTCCTTACCTGCACGACCTACCTGACTCACTCGAGTTTCACCTTTTGGAAGACTTGAATCTTCTTGTTTAACTGTCTTGAAGTTAATTACTTCTTCTACTACTTCAAGACTTGGTTGAGGTTGAACTAGTTCCTTATCTCCATCCGTTGGAACTATGGAATATTTCACTTCCTCTTTCGGAGTCGCTTGAAGCTGGTTGATAGAAGTTAGAGCTGCTTGCAAGGCTTTGTCTACTGCATCTTGTGTCTTGGCTTCTTGGATAGCTGTAAGTGCCTGTTCTGATAACTCGACGAGATGCTTCTTAGCTTCTTTATCGCTACCTAGTTCCTTGCTCTTGTTTTGGATAGCCTCTGCCAAGCTTGCCATAGCCTTGTCGTAGTTA
>NZ_JUPG01000010.1 GCF_001074825.1 Streptococcus pseudopneumoniae | reverse complement strand
TTTCCGCCGTTATCAACTGTTAAACCATTTACTGGTTTATCTGTTGTAATCGTTGTACCTGGTCTATTTGGTGTTACTACCTTAGTATTTGCTGGGACAGGTGTTTTTTCTGGGACAGTTTTTTCTGTTATTGTTCCTGATAACTGATCCTGAACAGTGATTCTGATTGATTTGGTTGATGCCGTATTGTTCTTATCATACGCTGTGATTTTTACAGTGTAGAATCCTGTCTTAGCGTTCGTAGTACCTGTAATTTGACCATTTTCGTATTTTAATCCTTGTGGCAAATTGCTTACCTGAATTGGATTATTATCACGCATTCCAACACCACCTGTATTATCTACAGCT
>NZ_JUPG01000082.1 GCF_001074825.1 Streptococcus pseudopneumoniae | reverse complement strand
ACTCCATCATACCATTGTCTGGGCTGTTACCCTTACGTGACATGGATGCTTGAATTCCCTTACTCTCTAGGAACCGATGATAAGAATCGTGTTGGTATTGCCAGCCTTGGTCACTATGGAGAATGGTATTCTCGTAATGTTCCTCACCGAAAGCCTGGTCTAACATAGCTTTTACTTGTTCTAAGTTCGGTGATGTAGAAAGATTATAAGCGATGATTTCGCTGTTAAAACCATCTAAAACTGGCGATAAGTAAAGCTTTTGAGTGCTTGCTGGAATGGCAAATTCTGTCACATCTGTGTAGCACTTTTGCATTGGTTTGGTTGCTTCAAATTGACGTTGAATAAGATTATCTGCTTTCTTGCCAACCTCTCCTTGGTATGAAGAATACTTCCGTTTACGGCGAATTCGAGCCGTTAAACCAAGTACTTTCATCAGACGCTGCACCTTCTTATGGTTCACTACGAAGCCACGATTTCGTAATTCTAGAGTCATGCGACGATAGCCGTAATTTCCTTTATGCTCAGTATAAATTGACTGAATTTCAGCTTTAATATCATAATCTTTATCGCTTTGATCCAGCTGTTTTAAGTGGTAATAATAAGTTGAACGGGCAAGTTTAATAATCTTTAGAAGGATATCTAAAGAAAACTCTGTTACCAGTCCTTGAACAATTTCCGTTTTTCTTCTTGCTCCTTTTCGTCTCTCAATCGGAGTTCTCTCAACTTTTTTAGAATGGCATTCTCCGCTCTCAAGTACTCATTTTCTGCTTGAAGACGTTCTAAT
>NZ_JUPG01000081.1 GCF_001074825.1 Streptococcus pseudopneumoniae | reverse complement strand
TAGCCCTGCAACCAAAGAAATCCTCTGATATCTTCTTCCAGATACTTTACCTCTTATTAGCTGGCCTTTTAATGAGCGACCATATTCTCGATAAAAATAAGTATCGAATCCTGTTTCATCAATATAAACAGGTGATAGATTCTTTAAACTATTAAAATTTTTAAGAAATAAGGCTACTTTTTCTGGGTCTTGTTCATAGTAGGTGTGGTTCTTTTTTTCGAGTGTACCCCATAGCTTTGAGAGCATAGTGAATGGTAGTTGGGTGACATCCGAATTCAGTAGCTATCTCAGTCAAATAAGAGTCTGGATTGTCAGTAAGATAGTTTTTGAGTCTATCTCTATCAACTTTTCTTGGTTTTGTTCCTTTTACTTGATGGTTTAACTCTCCTGTTTTCTCTTTTAGTTTTAACCAGCCATAAATGGTATTACGTGAGATTTGGAAAAAGTGTGATGCTTCTGTTATACTACCTGTTCGCTCACAATAGGAGAGAACTTTTTTACGAAAATCTATTGAATATGCCATAAAAAGCTTATACCACATTATGTACTGTTTTTGGTTGATTTTATTATAGTTAAGAAATTGATGGGGAGCTATATATTACAATTTATAGTTAAGTTGTTTTATGTAATTATAGATGCAAGGTATAGATTTATAAACAACTTCTAAGAATATCCTAATTCTTAAAAAATATAGAAAAGAGAACTGATAGTAGAATTGAAAAATATAGAAATATATGGTAAAATATAAAATGTAAACGTTTAAAAAGAAAGGTTAGATTAATGAAAAAGGAACAAGTATTGCTTGGTTTGGGTCTGGCAACAGCAATGGCAACTGGTTTTACTAATCACGTAAAAGCAGATGAATCAATAAACGAAAAATCTAGCAAAGTTAATGCTACTCAAGTTGAAATAAAAAAGGCAGAAGTGACGGAATCGGACGTTAAAAATGCAGAAGTCAAACTAAACAAAGCAATTGAAGAAGAAAAGAATGCTCAGAAGATTGTTGATAAAACGCAACAAGAGTATGCATCTGCTGTAACAAATAAGAACAAAGCAGATGACGCTTTGAAACAAGCTCAAGAATTTGCTAAGCAAGCTACACCTGAGAAAATTAAAAATGCAGAAAAGGATCTTGCCGCAAAACAAGTAACTGTCAAGAAAGCCGAAGAAAATTTGGCTGGAGCAAAACAAGGTGAGAAACAAGCTCAGACAAGTGTCGAGAACCAACAAACAGTTGTGAATAAGGCAAAAACTCAGATTGATCAAAGAGCAGCAGACGTAAAAAAGGCACAAGACAAAGTAAGGGTAGCAGAGAATTCTTTTGATTGGAATACATTACGTGATGTTCAGCAAGCAACTGGGAAATTGGATGCGAAGGTGAAAGCTGACCAAGCTAAAGTGAGTTCTTTAACTAGTGAGTTCTCAAAAGCACAACAAGAAAGAAAAGCACTTGTAGAAAGAGGAAATAAGAACCGTTCTACTCTTGAAAAGAATTTAAAATCAGCTGGGAATGAGTTTTTAACAGTTACAGTCCCTCACGAGATTCAATCAAATTCTGTTAACGAGAGTGATTCCAAGACTCCTCCACTTAAGGAAAAAACTTTTGTAGGAAGAGATGGAAAGACCCTTTATGTTGCTGCGAACGAAGATGTGAATTTTAATGGAGAAAGAACAGAAACAATTGTAGTAAAATCCAAAGATTACCTTAGAACACCTCATGTTGTCGATTATAAAAAGGTTTCTGAAGAAGTTCGTAACTACTTAATCGAGTTGCGTAGAATCAATGGTATTGATATTCCAGTGCCACCTGTGACTGACAAGGCTTTGAGATATGGAAAAGCAAGAGCGGATGAAATGGTGGCAAAAAATGAATTGTCACATGATACAAAATTAAAAAATCAAGATTTTGGTTTTAAGGATGCAACAGAAAACGCTACAGCTGGTTCCGTTCCAGAAAAGAGCCTGTTAAGTGAAAAAGAACTTGCTTATAAAGAGGTTTTAAGCTACTTTAATGACTACAACAATGCCTCAGCATATGGCTCGTCAGATCCTAAAGAAGCAAATACATTTAACTATGGTCATAGAATTCCATTGCTTGCAGCTTCTGGGACAGGGATGGCTGTCGGAGCATCCTCTAGCGAAAAAACAAGCTATGGAAATTATGGAGTATTAACATTTATTAGTGAGAATAAAGATGTTTATGGAATACTTCCTTCTGGAGCTAAAGGGTATAGTAGTTATTTTTTAGCAAGAGCAGAAAATAAAGATAGTAATCCAGATTATAGCGAATTTTACTTTAATGGGAAACGAGTAAAATTCTTGCCTAAAATAACTTTCCGTTATGTTTGGAATGAAATCACACATCCTAAAAATCCAGCCTATACTAAAGCGAAAGAAGCTTTAGATAATTTTAATCGAAAACAAAGAAATGAAGAGACTGTGGCAAATGAAAAACTATCGTCTCTAAACAATAACCTCACCATTGCTAAAACGACTTTAGATAAAGATAAAAAAGAACTAGACAAATCTAAAAAACGTCTTGTGGATTTGACAAAACAAAATGAAGCTAAGTTAAACGTTTTGAAATCATCACAAGCAGAATTGAGTAAACAACAAACTTTGCTGAGTGCTGCTAAAACTGAGTTTTTGAAACAAGAGACTGAACTAAATCGATTGAAAGGAGTCAAAAACGATAAAATAAAATTCGTTAAGACTGCTGAACAATCACTTAAAAATGCTAAAAAAGAGTTGGATACAGCACATCAATATGTTACAAATCTCAAAAATGCTCCGAAAAATCTCCAGGATGCTAAAAAACGTTTAATTAGTGCTAAACAAAAACTTGAAGAATCTAAAAAAGCACTCGATAATGCCAATGTTAAATTAAAACTTGCTAATGCTAAAAAAGAGGCTGCTAAAAAGGAATACACGAAAGTATCTGAAGCATATAAACAATATTTATTGTTAAAACAAAAAGTGGCTTCAACAGGAAGTTGGATTCAATCATCTGGCCGTTGGTGGTATAGACATAACAATGGTTCCTATACATCTAATGGATGGGAGCTAATCAATGGAAAATGGTATCATTTTGATCGCTCGGGTTGGATGCAGACTGGATGGGTTCAATCAGGTAGTTCGTGGTATTATCTCAGTGGTTCAGGGGATATGCAAACAGGATGGGTCAAATCAAGTGGCTCATGGTATTATTTGAATAGCTCAGGCTCTATGCAAACTGGATGGTTCACTGTTTCAGGGAAATGGTATTATGCTTACAGTTCTGGCGCGTTAGCAGTCAATATAACTACCCCTGATGGATATCATGTCAATTACAATGGGGAATGGATTAAATAGAGAGTTCTGTGCTATTTAAAAAGATTCATACAAACTCTCATTTTATTCAGTATAGTATAACCATCAAATATAGAGATTTATAATTAATTGCAATACATTAAAAATATAAAAAATATACAAATTTTGAAAACAATATTGCAACATATGTGAAATTTCCAAACAATTTTCTTGAAACCCTTTCTTACTTTTGATAGACTAGTATCTAGTTTTTGAAAAAAGGAGAAAGAAAATGAAAAAATTTGTTGCTGAGTTAATCGGTACGTTCATGCTTGTGTTCATCGGAACAGGAGCTGTTGTTTTTGGAAATGGTGTTGAAGGTCTTGGACACCTTGGGATTGCTCTTGCTTTTGGTTTGGCAATCGTAGTCGCAGCCTTCTCAATCGGAACTGTTTCAGGTGCTCACTTGAACCCAGCTGTTTCTATCGCTATGTTTGTAAACAAACGTTTGTCATCTTCAGAGCTTGTAAACTACATTCTTGGTCAAGTGGTTGGTGCTTTCCTTGCATCTGGATCTGTATTTTTCCTCTTGGCAAATTCAGGGATGTCAACTGCAAGTCTTGGTGAAAATGCCTTGGCAAACGGAGTCACTGTCTTTGGTGGTTTCTTGTTTGAAGTCATCGCAACTTTCTTGTTTGTCTTGGTTATCATGACTGTGACATCAGCAAGCAAGGGCAATGGCGCGATTGCTGGTTTGGTAATCGGTTTGTCATTGATGGCTATGATCCTTGTTGGATTGAACATCACTGGACTTTCAGTTAACCCAGCACGTAGCTTGGCACCAGCTGTCTTGGTAGGTGGCGCAGCTCTTCAACAAGTATGGATTTTCATCCTTGCCCCAATCGTTGGTGGTGTTCTTGCAGCACTTGTTGCTAAAAACTGTCTTGGAACAGAAGAATAATTGGCTCTTTGTCAACTGTAGTGGGTTGAAGAAAAGCTATGATCGAGAAAGGACACATTTCGTCCTTTCTTTTTTGATATTCAGAGCTATAAAAATCCGTTTTTTGAAGTTTTCAAAGTTGCGAAAACCAAAGGCATTGCGCTTGATAAGTTTGATGAGATTATTGGTCGCTTCTAATTTGGCATTAGAATAGGGTAACTGAAGAGCGTTGACGATTTTCTCTTTGTCCTTTAGAAATGTTTTAAATACAGTCTGAAAAAGAGAATGAACCTGCTTTAGATTGTCCTCAATGAGCCCGAAAAATTTCTCCGGTTCCTTATTCTGAAAGTGAAAAAGCAAGAGCTGATAGAGATTGTAGTGGTGTTTTAAGTCTTCTGAATAGTTCAAAAGCTTGTCTAGAATCTCTTTATTGGTTAAGTGCATGCGAAAAGTAGGGCGATAAAAACGCTTATCACTGAGTTTCCGACTATCCTGCTGGATGAGCTTCCAGTAGCGCTTGGTAGCCTTGTATTCATGGGATTTTCGTTCAAATTGATTCATGATTTGAACACGCACACGACTCATAGCACGGCTAAGATGTTGAACAATGTGAAAGCGATCAAGAACGATTTTAGCACACGGAAAAAGCTGTTTAGCCAAGTCATAGTAAGGGCTAAACATATCCATAGTAATGATTTTCACCTGACAACGAACAGCGCGATTGTAACGCAGAAAATGATTTCTTATGATAGCTTGTGTTCTACCTTCAAGAACAGTGATGATATTGAGATTGTCAAAATCTTGCGCAATGAAACTCATTTTTCCTTTTGTAAAGGCATATTCGTCCCAGGACATAATCTGTGGAAGGCGAGAAAAATCATGCTTAAATTGAAAGTCATTGAGTTTGCGAATGATAGTTGAAGTTGAAATAGACAACTGATGAGCAATGTCGGTCATAGAAGTCTTTTCAATTAGCTTCTGGGCAATCTTTTGGTTGATGATACGAGGGATTTGGTGATTCTTCTTGACG
>NZ_JUPG01000080.1 GCF_001074825.1 Streptococcus pseudopneumoniae | reverse complement strand
ATAATACACGGCAATTGGAAGAACTAGCTATCTTTGAAAGAATTCAAATTTACCAACGAGATAGAAGTTGTGTATATGATTCAAAAGAAAATACAACTTCAGCAGCAACCGTTCTTCATGATTTACTATTTGGAGAATGGAATCAAGTGGAGAAAGAAATGCTTAAATCTGGAGAAGAAAGATTGAAAGATTTAACTAATTGAAATGGTTTGTAGAGTTAGATTTTTAAAATAAAGTCTATTGGATCGTTAATTAAAAAATAACGATCCTTTTTTATATTCTTTATTTTCTTCTTCATATTTTTTCAAAAGTTTTAGCATTCTTCAGTGATGATTTCCTAACAATAAAAGTACGAATTTAGCGCAGTTTATGATTATTTTAAATCTTGAGGGTTATTAAACTCTTGATTTTTTCAACAAGCTATGGTATCCTTTTTGTTAGTTAATAAACTTACAAAAGGAGAACAAATGTTTTCACCTACTAAATTAAAAAGAAAAAGAGAAAGTCAAGGATTATCTCAATCTCAACTTGCATCCAGTTTGGGAATTAGTAGAGCCTCATACTTTAATTGGGAATCAGGTAAAACAAAGCCTAATCAAAACAATTTAAGCAAATTGAGTGAGATTTTGAATGTAGATCTTCGATATTTTGAATCAGAGTATGAAATAGTTGAAATCTATCTCAAACTATCGGAAAGGAATCAAGAAGCAACACTTCATTATGCTACAGAATTGTTGAACAAACAAAACTCTAAAGTTGTAGACATTCCTGAACGCTTTGCCTATAAGGTCTACGAAAAATTATCAGCTGGTACGGGAACAGCTTACTTTGATGATGGTAATTACGATACAGTTTACTTTAATCGTCAATTTGATTATGACTTTGCATCATGGGTGTTTGGTAATTCGATGGAACCGACATATGAAAATGGTTCTGTAGCCCTTATTAAGCAAACAGGATTTGATTATGATGGAGCTATCTATGCCATCGATTGGGATGGTCAAACCTATATCAAGAAAGTGTATCGTGAAGAAAATGGACTTCGTTTAGTTTCACTCAATCGAAACTATTCAGATAAGTTTGCGCCTTATGATGAGAATCCTCGTATCATAGGGAAAATTGTTGGAAACTTTATGCCTTTAGAGGACTGAGTATGACTTGGTTTGATTATAGTCTCGAACATAAAAGCGATATTGCCTTTATTGATATGAAATCTTTTTACGCAAGTGTAGAGTGTGTAGATAGAGGATTACACCCACTTAAGACTTCGCTTTGTGTTATGAGTCTTGCAGATAATTCTGCGGGTTTAATTCTTGCCTCCTCTCCTATGTTTAAGAAGGTATTTGGGAAATCAAATGTTGGACGTTCCTATGATTTACCATTTGATGTAAAGACTAGAAAGTTCTCTTACTATAATGCTAGAAAGCAAGGGTTACCGACAACAATAGACTATGTCCGTTATATAGAAGAGTGGGCAAAATCAACAGTGATTGTTCCTCCGAGAATGGATACTTATATTGCAGTCAATATGGAGATTCAAAAAATCTTTCAAGATTTTGCAGCACCAGACGATATTTATCCCTACTCAATTGATGAAGGTTTTATTGATTTAACAAGTTCATTAAATTATTTTGTGCCTGATAAAAGTATTAGTCGAAAAGATAAGTTAGACATCATCTCAGCTGCTATTCAAAAAAAGATTTGGAGAAAAACAGGAATCTATTCAACGGTTGGTATGTCTAATGCCAATCCCTTATTAGCAAAGTTAGCACTAGATAATGAAGCTAAAAAGACTCCGACAATGAGAGCCAATTGGTCCTATGAAGATGTTGAAAAGAAAGTATGGTCTATCCCTAAAATGACAGATTTCTGGGGAATTGGGAATCGGATGGAGAAGAGATTACATAATCTAAGTATCTTTTCGATTAAAGAATTGGCACAGGCTAATCCTGACTTGATTAAAAAAGAGCTTGGGATTATGGGCTTAGAGTTATGGTTTCATGCTAATGGGATTGATGAAAGTAATGTTCATAAACCTTATAAGCCAAAGTCAAAAGGAATAGGGAACTCTCAAGTTTTACCTAGAGATTATGTCAAACAAAGAGATATTGAAATCATACTTCGTGAGATGGCAGAACAAGTTGCAGTTAGATTGAGAAGAGCTGGTAAGAAAGCAACTGTAGTTTCTATACACTTAGGGTATTCTAAAGTGGAACAGAAACGATCTATTCATACTCAAATGAAGATTGAACCAACCAATCAAACAGCACTACTTACAAACTATGTTTTAAAGTTATTTCACACTAAATATACTTCAGGAGCTATCAGAAGTGTTGCAGTGAGCTATTCAGGTTTAGTAGATGAATCATTTGGATTGATTTCATTATTTGATGATGTTGAGAAAATAGAAAAAGAAGAAAGGCTCCAGTCCGCAATTGATGCTATTCGAACAGAATTTGGTTTTACTTCACTATTGAAAGGGAATGCCCTGGATCAAGCTTCTAGAACAATCGCAAGAAGTAAACTCATTGGTGGTCATTCAGCTGGAGGATTAGATGGACTAAAATGATGAATCGTTCTTATTTACCTTTTTTGTCTGCAAGAGAGTATCAAGACCGTGGGATGGCTAAGTGGATGGGATTCTTTTTGTCAGAACATTCCAGTTCTCTTTGGGAAGAAAAAAATAGAGAAGACATCTCCATTTCCCTATCAATGGAAGAGAAAGTTCTATTTGTTCGTCAACTTTATACGAATGTATTCCCAGCAACTTTTGTTTGTAAGCTCTCAAATAGAAGAAAAGTAGTATCGGGTATTGTTAAAGAGATTGGGAGAGAGTCTATATCCATTAAATCAGACTCTGGTTTTCTTCGATTAAGATGGGAAGATATACTCGATATACAGATAGAAGGGGTAGATTTATATGAATCGTAAAGAATTATATGATGATAAATTACAGCTAGATTATTTTTCTGATTCTTATTTAAGGTTTGAGTCAGATTTTTACAAGTATTCTGCTTTAGATATACCATTAACATTTATCACTGATGATATTTTACGCACCATGGCTATGTCTCAGAAACATTATTTTAAATTAAACAAAAGCAAATCTTTAGACAATCGTGATCATTACTTTGTTTTTTCTATCAAGATGAACAAAGATAGTAGTGGGATTAGGCAGTATGAATATCAGAGACATTGTTTTAATTTGTAAGAGTCCGATAGGGCTCTTTTTTCTGTGATAATTTTATCAAAAAGTATTTGTTATACTTTTTTTAATTTAGATTTATCTTGGGGGTTTGGGGGCGTGCCACCACATTTTCATATCGTTTGTTTTTTAAACCGTGAGGTTTGAAATGGCAGGCGATATGATTTTTGGGATATTGTGGACACAATATCTGAGCTCGCAAAGCCTTACAAAAATGTTGAATCTATTTTGAAAAATGTACTGACAGTGTCTGTAAGCTTACATTGTCAGTACAGGTATCAATGAGGGAGGAAAAGTCATATGAAAAGAGATATACGTAGTATTCGGAAACAATTTCGCTTAACAGAAACGGAAGAAAAACAAATATTAGATTTAATGAGAGAGAAAGGAGAGGATAATTTTTCTGATTTTCTCCGTAAAAGCTTACTATTGTCTGATGGACAAAAACAGATGGAAAAATGGTTCAACATTTGGAAAAATCAAAAGTTGGAACAAATTAGCCGTGATGTTCATGAAATATTAATAATTGCTAAAATAAATCATCAGGTTACTCAAGAACATGTTTCTATTCTGTTAACTTGTATTCAAGAATTAATTAAAGAGGTAGAAAAAACAAGTCCTCTTAGTGAAGATTTTAGTAACAAATACATGAGGTGGTAGAGTGGAACACCGATATAGAACAAATTTAAAAAAAGTCTTTTTATCTGATCTCGAATTAGTCAAATTAAATGAAAATATCTCAAAAAGTAACTGCTTATCCTTTTCAGAATATGCTAGACGAACTCTATTAGATCCTGGTATGAATTTCATCACCATTGATACGAATAGTTATCAAGATTTAATTTTTGAATTAAAACGAATAGGAAATAATATTAATCAAATCGCCAGAAGCATAAATTATTCGAACTTAATAACGGAAGTTGAATTAGATGAATTGAGAAAAGGTATAGAAGAGTTAATAGTAGAAGTGGAGAAAGATTTTCTTATCCAATCTGAAAAATTGAGGAAATTTTATGGTCGTCACTAAACACTTTGCGATACATGGAAAAAATTATCGTAGTAAACTAATCAAATATATTTTGAATCCAAGTAAAACAAAAAACCTAACACTAGTTTCAGATTTTGGCATGAGAAATTATTTAGATTTTCCTAGTTATAAAGAACTAGTGAAGATGTACAATGATAATTTTTTAAGCAATGATACTCTTTATGAAATTCGTCATGATAGGCAAGAAGCAAATCAAAGAAAAATTTATTCTCATCATATCATTCAGTCCTTTTCTCCAGATGACCATCTTACTCCAGAACAAATCAATCGGATTGGTTATGAAACAGTTAAAGAGTTAACAGGAGGTAGATTCCGTTTTATCGTAGCAACTCATGTTGATAAAGATCATATCCACAATCACATCATCCTAAATTCAATTGATAAGAATTCTGATAAAAAGTTTCTATGGGATTATAAAGCAGAACGTAATCTAAGAATGGTTTCAGATCGTCTTTCAAAAATTGTAGGCGCAAAAATTATAGAAAATCGTTATTCTCATCATCAGTATGAAGTTTATCGAAAAACAAATTACAAATACGAAATAAAACAACGAGTATATTTTCTAATCGAGAACTCGAAAAATTTTGAAGATTTCAAGAAAAAAGCAAAAGCTTTACATTTAAAAATTGATTTTAGACACAAGCATGTTACTTATTTTATGACTGATTCAAATATGAAACAAGTCGTACGTGATAGTAAATTGAGTAGAAAACAACCTTATAATGAAACTTATTTTAAGAAAAAGTTTGTTCAAAGGGAAATCATAAACATCTTAGAATTTTTACTTCCGAAAATGAAGAATATGAATGAATTGATTCAACGAGCAGAATTTTTGGGCTTAAAAATAATTCCGAAAGCAAAACATGTTCTATTTGAATTTGATGGGATTAAGATTTCAGAGCAGGAATTGGTAAAAACGAATCAGTATAGTGTTAGTTATTTTCAAGACTATTTTAATAACAAAAATGAAACTGTTGTCTTAGATAATAAAAATTTAGTTGAACGTTACAATGAAGAAAAGCTAATTAAAGAAAAAAAGTTGCCGACAGAAGATGGGATATGGAAATCATATCAAGATTTCAAGAGAAATAGGGATGCTGTTCATGAGTTTGAAGTAGAGTTGAATCTTAATCAAGTTGAAGAAGTGGTAGAAGATGGAATTTACATTAAGGTACAGTTTGGAATCCGACAAGAAGGACTTATTTTTGTACCAAATATTCAAATCAATATGGAAGAAGAAAAAGTTAAAGTATTTCTCAGAGAAACTAGTTCTTACTATGTATATCATAAAGATTCAGCAGAAAAAAATCGCTTTATGAAAGGTAAAACTTTGATTAGACAATTTAATCTTCAGTATGAATCGCAGTATATGTATAGAAGAATTCCTCTAAGCAAAATTAAAGAAAAAATAGAACAATTAGATTTTCTTATATCTTCAGAAACTAGTTCGAATACTTATGAAGACATAACAAAAGATTTCATTGACCAAATATCATATCTAGAGAATATGATTCAACAAGTCCAAGATAAAATTGATAATTTGTCTAGTTTAGAGGAAATATTGTTGAATGATATGGAAAATGGTTCAGGAAATTTAGAAGATAATTTTAATGTCAAAATATCAGTGGACACAATAGAGAAAGATTTGTTCATTTATAAAGGAAGGCTTGAAAAACTGAAGGAACAACATAGGGAAGCTATAAATTTATTTGAGATGTTTAATCGTACGATAAAGAACTACCAGAAAACAAAAAATACGAAATCTATCAAGGAAAATGAGATACATATAGAGTAAACAATTTCCTAAAAAGTATGTATATAAGACTTTCGTGTGCCAATTTGTCACATTTCATAAAATAAGAAAGTAACTATACTATACTTATTTTAGGAGACATTAGATGTTGAAAAGGATTAGAGATTTACGTGAGGATACTGATTTGACACAAGAATATGTTGCAAAAACAATCTTAAATTGTACAAGATCAGCGTATTCTAAAATGGAATCAGGTACCAGGTTAATCTCTATAGATGACCTTATCAAACTTGCAGATTTTTATAATGTAAGTTTAGATTACCTTGTAGGTCGAGTAGATAATAAAGAAGACCATTACTCCAAAAAGTATTAGGTTAAGAAAGTACATTGACAATTGAATAGTCCAAAATGGTACTTTCCTCATTTGTGGAGCAAATTTGAATGGCTCGCCATGATAAGAGCGATTTTAAAACCATCAATAAAATAGAGCGATACTTTATATGCCATGATACAAATGATATACAATGAT
>NZ_JUPG01000079.1 GCF_001074825.1 Streptococcus pseudopneumoniae | reverse complement strand
CTTGGAGGGCAAAGTGGAGCTGGTAAGACTACAATTCATCGTATTAAACAGAAAGAATTTCAAGGAAATATTGTTATCATAGATGGCGATAGTTTTCGTTCTCAGCATCCACACTATTTAGAGCTTCAGCAAGAATATGGCAAAGATAGTGTAGAATACACCAAAGATTTTGCAGGTAAAATGGTAGAGTCTTTAGTAACAGAATTGAGTCATTTGGGATACAATCTTTTGATAGAGGGAACTTTACGAACGATTGATGTTCCAAAGAAAACAGCACAACTCTTGAAAAGTAGGGGATATGAAGTACAATTAGCCTTGATTGCGACAAAGCCTAAGCTGTCCTATCTGAGCACCCTTATCCGATACGAAGAACTATACGCTATCAATCCAAATCAAGCACGTGCAACTCCAAAAGAACATCATGATTTCATTGTAAATCATCTAGTTGATAATACACGGCAATTGGAAGAACTAGCTATCTTTGAAAGAA
>NZ_JUPG01000078.1 GCF_001074825.1 Streptococcus pseudopneumoniae | reverse complement strand
CTAAATCAGAAATATCAACAACTTTGAGAGATAAACTAAAGAATCCTATGATGTTATTTGTTGCAGTTTCTTCAACGATAAAATTACGAGAACGATGTTGTTTTTCAAAATTGGGGGCTTTATCAGATAGATAAGTCAACATCTCTTCATTACCGTTGAAATCAACATTTTCTAAAATGATAGTTTTAAATAGCTCCTGAACTTGTTTCTCAGTTTTATCAGGAGCTAGCACTTGAATATTTTCAAGATATTGCTTAAGTGGTGTTACTTGAATTGTCATCTTACAGATACTTTGAAATGAGTTTATTTTTCGTTGGAGCGGTAGCGTCCTGTGATTCAATAGATTTCAAGACTGCTTGTAGCTTTTTAGATGGTTTATGATTAAGAATTTTTAGAGCATCTTCGTTTGTTAGTTTTATATCACGTGTTAAACTGATTGTAGCCATTTGTTCTACCTCCTGTTTCTACTTAAATTCATTATAGCTTATTTTGAACAAAAGTTCAATCTGAAGATAGTGTATGTTTTTTATAGTGTATAAATCCAAAATAAGTTTTTCTCTTGCGTTTGTAGCTCATATTCGTTAGAATAATGGTGTAGATGAGTGGTCGGCTCATGGTCAATCTGATAGTAATCTTGGACATAAGGGCCAAGCGG
>NZ_JUPG01000077.1 GCF_001074825.1 Streptococcus pseudopneumoniae | reverse complement strand
CACAGTAACAATCGGTGAAGACGGTAAAGGTAAAGTACCAAACAGTGAATTACCAGAAGGTAAAGTTCCAGGAACAGGTAAGATTACAGAACCAGGAAAACCAACAGTGGAAGTTCCTAATGTAACAACTCCAGGTAAATTCACACCAGAGACACCAGTAACTGAAAAACCAGGTAAGATTGAAATCACTCAACAACCAAATGGAAATGCGATTGTAACGCCTAAGAAACCAGACGGTTCAACATACCCA
>NZ_JUPG01000076.1 GCF_001074825.1 Streptococcus pseudopneumoniae | reverse complement strand
GTATATATGTTACTGACTTCGTCAGTTCTATCTACAACCTCAAAGCAGTGCTTTGAGCAACCTGCGGCTAGCTTTCTAGTTTGCTCTTTGATTTTCATTGAGTATAAATTAGCCATAAAGAAAACCTATCACAGAGATAGATATCATATAATGGCGTAAATGCTCTTTTTCTGTTAAGATTATAAGGTATTCTATTTTGGAGGAAATGACATGAAAAAAATCGTTAAATACTCATCTCTTGCTGCCTTAGGCCTTGTTGCTGCAGGTGTTTTAGCAGCTTGTTCAGGTGGTGCTAAGAAAGAAGGAGAAGCAGCTAGCAAGAAAGAAATTATCGTTGCAACCAATGCTTCACCAAAACCATTCAACTATGAAGAAAATGGCGAATTGACTGGTTACGAAATTGAAGTGGTTCGCGCTATCTTTAAAGACTCTGACAAGTATGATGTCAAGTTTGAGAAGACAGAGTGGTCAGGAGTCTTTGCAGGACTTGACGCTGACCGTTACCAAATGGCAGTTAACAACATCAGCTACACCAAAGAACGTGCTGAAAAATACCTTTATGCAGCTCCAACTGCTAAAAACCCTAACGTTCTTGTAGTGAAAAAAGACGACTCTAGCATCAAATCGCTTGATGATATCGGTGGAAAATCAACAGAAGTTGTTCAAGGGACAACATCTGCTAAACAGTTAGAAGACTACAACAAGCAACACTCAGATAATCCAACTGTCCTTAACTATACTAGAGCAGACTTCCAACAAATCATGGGACGCTTGAGCGATGGCCAATTTGACTACAAGATTTTTGATAAAATCGGTGTTGAAACAGTTATCAAGAACCAAGGTTTGGACAACTTGAAAGTTATTGAACTTCCAAGCGACCAACAACCTTATGTTTACCCACTTCTTGCTAAAGGTCAAGATGAGTTGAAAACATTTGTAGACAAACGTATCCAAGAACTCTACAAAGACGGAACTCTTGAAAAATTGTCTAAACAATTCTTCGGAGACACTTATCTACCAGCAGAAGCTGATATTAAATAATTTCTTGAAATCATCCATTCTGAATAAGATGGGTGATTTCTCAGTTTTTAGGGATATAGTTTTAAACTATATATCTGACTACATAATAACAATTTGTGAAATCAAACAAATTGTGAGATACTAGTACGGTATTATTTTTAAGGAGAAAGAATCATGAAAATTAAAAAATGGCTTGGTGTAGCAGCCCTTGCTACAGTCGCAGGTTTGACTCTTGTCGCTTGCGGAAACTCAGAAAAGAAAGCAGACAATGCAACAACTATCAAAATTGCAACGGTTAACCGTAGCGGTTCTGAAGAAAAACGTTGGGACAAAATCCAAGAATTGGTTAAAAAAGACGGTATCACTTTGGAATTTACAGAGTTCACAGACTACTCACAACCAAACAAGGCAACTGCTGATGGTGAAGTAGACTTGAACGCTTTCCAACACTATAACTTCTTGAACAACTGGAACAAAGAAAACGGAAAAGACCTTGTAGCGATTGCAGATACTTACATCTCTCCAATCCGTCTTTACTCAGGTTTGAATGGAAGTGACAACAAGTACACTAAAGTAGAAGACATCCCAGCAAACGGAGAAATCGCTGTACCGAACGATGCTACAAACGAAAGCCGTGCGCTTTACTTGCTTCAATCAGCTGGCTTGATTAAATTGGATGTTTCTGGAACTGCTCTTGCAACAGTTGCTAACATCAAAGAAAATCCAAAGAACTTGAAAATCACTGAATTGGACGCTAGCCAAACAGCTCGTTCATTGTCATCAGTTGACGCTGCTGTTGTAAACAATACCTTCGTTACAGAAGCAAAATTGGACTACAAGAAAGCTCTTTTCAAAGAACAAGCTGATGAAAACTCAAAACAATGGTATAACATCATCGTTGCGAAAAAAGATTGGGAAACATCACCTAAGGCTGATGCTATCAAGAAAGTAATCGCAGCTTACCACACAGATGAAGTGAAAAAAGTTATCGAAGAAACATCAGACGGTTTGGATCAACCAGTTTGGTAATAAGAAACAGGGAGGTGGGAGAGAAAATTCCACCTCTTGATTTTGTATAGAGCATGGATTGTCAGGAAGAGTAGTTCATAGAAAGGTAGAGAGAATATGGTTTTTCCTAGCGAACAAGAACAAATTGAAAAATTTGAAAAGGATCATGTGGCCCAGCATTATTTTGAAGTTTTGCGTACCTTGATTTCTAAGAAATCAGTCTTTGCCCAGCAGGTGGGTCTCAAAGAAGTTGCCAACTATCTGGGTGAGATTTTCAAGCGTGTGGGGGCTGAAGTGGAGATTGATGAGACTTATACGGCGCCTTTTGTCATGGCACATTTCAAGAGTTCGCGTCCAGATGCCAAGACCCTGATTTTCTATAACCACTATGACACTGTGCCAGCGGATGGGGATCAGGTCTGGACAGAGGATCCCTTTACGCTTTCGGTGCGCAATGGCTTCATGTATGGGCGTGGAGTTGATGACGACAAGGGTCATATCACAGCTCGTTTGAGTGCTTTGAGAAAATACATGCAGCACCACGATGACCTGCCTGTCAATATCAGTTTTATCATGGAGGGAGCGGAGGAATCGGCCTCGACAGACCTAGATAAGTATCTGGAAAAACATGCGGATAAACTCCGTGGGGCAGATTTGTTGGTCTGGGAACAAGGGACCAAAAATGCCTTGGAACAGCTAGAAATTTCTGGTGGAAATAAAGGGATTGTAACCTTTGATGCCAAGGTAAAAAGTGCTGATGTGGATATCCATTCGAGTTATGGTGGGGTTGTGGAATCAGCTCCCTGGTACCTCCTTCAAGCCTTACAGTCTCTTCGTGCAGCAGATGGCCGTATCTTGGTTGAAGGTTTGTACGAAGAAGTACAAGAGCCGAATGAACGAGAATTGGCCTTGGTGGATACCTATGCCCAACGAAATCCAGGGGAAATCAGCCAGATTTATGGTTTGGAATTGCCTCTTTTACAAGAGGATCGTGCAGCCTTTCTAAAACGTTTCTTTTTCGAGCCAGCTCTTAATATCGAAGGGATTCAGTCAGGTTATCAAGGACAAGGAGTTAAAACGATTTTGCCAGCAGAAGCCAGCGCTAAGTTGGAAGTTCGTTTGGTTCCTGGTCTAGAACCGCATGATGTTCTGGAAAAAATTCGGAAACAGCTAGACAAAAATGGCTTTGATAAGGTAGAATTATACTATACCTTGGGAGAGATGAGTTATCGCAGCGATATGAGCGCGCCAGCCATTCTCAATGTGATCGAGTTGGCCAAGAAATTCTATCCACAGGGCGTTTCAGTCTTGCCGACAACAGCGGGGACAGGGCCTATGCATACGGTTTTTGATGCCCTAGAGGTGCCAATGGTGGCCTTCGGTCTAGGAAATGCCAACAGCCGAGACCACGGTGGAGATGAAAATGTGCGAATCGCCGATTATTACACCCATATTGAATTAGTAGAGGAGCTGATTAGAAGCTATGAGTAGAGATATTATCAAGTTAGATCAGATCGATGTGACTTTTCACCAAAAGAAGAGAACCATCACAGCGGTCAAGGATGTGACTATTCACATCCAAGAAGGGGATATCTACGGAATCGTTGGATATTCTGGAGCAGGGAAATCAACCCTTGTACGGGTGATTAATCTCTTGCAAAAACCATCTGCAGGGAAAATTACCATTGACGATGATGTGATTTTTGATGGCAAGGTGACCTTGACAGCAGAGCAGTTGCGTCGTAAACGTCAAGATATTGGAATGATTTTCCAGCATTTCAACCTGATGAGTCAAAAGACGGCAGAGGAGAATGTAGCCTTTGCCCTTAAACACTCTGGACTCAGCAAGGAAGAAAAGAAGGCTAAAGTAGCCAAGTTGTTGAACTTGGTTGGCTTGGCGGATCGTGCTGAAAACTATCCTTCACAACTATCTGGAGGGCAAAAACAGCGTGTGGCTATTGCGCGTGCCTTAGCAAATGATCCAAAAATCTTGATTTCAGACGAGTCAACTTCTGCTCTTGACCCTAAGACAACCAAGCAGATTTTGGCCTTGTTGCAAGATTTGAACCAAAAATTAGGCTTAACTGTTGTCTTGATTACGCATGAAATGCAGATTGTCAAAGACATTGCCAATCGTGTGGCTGTTATGCAGGACGGGCATTTGATTGAAGAGGGTAGTGTTCTTGAAATCTTCTCAGATCCTAAACAACCTTTGACTCAAGACTTTATCTCAACAGCTACAGGTATTGACGAAGCCATGGTCAAGATTGAGAAGCAAGAAATCGTGGAACACTTGTCTGAAAACAGTCTCTTGGTGCAGCTCAAGTATGCGGGGGCTTCAACAGACGAGCCACTTTTGAATGAATTGTACAAGCATTATCAAGTAACGGCTAATATCCTCTATGGAAATATTGAAATCCTCGATGGTACTCCTGTTGGAGAATTGGTGGTGGTCTTGTCAGGTGAAAAAGCAGCGTTGGCAGGTGCCCAAGAAGCCATTCGTCAAGCAGGCGTACAGCTAAAAGTATTGAAGGGAGGACAGTAAGATGGAATCATTGATTCAAACCTATTTGCCAAATGTCTATAAAATGGGCTGGTCTGGTCAGGCAGGCTGGGGAACAGCCATCTACCTAACCCTTTATATGACAGTTCTTTCCTTTATTATTGGAGGTTTCTTGGGGCTGGTGGCAGGTCTTTTCCTTGTCTTGACAGCGCCGGGTGGTGTTTTGGAAAATAAAGTTGTTTTTTGGATTTTGGATAAGATTACCTCTATTTTCCGTGCGGTACCATTTATCATTCTCTTGGCGGTCTTGTCACCCTTCTCTCATCTAATCGTAGGAACAAGCATTGGTCCAAATGCGGCTATCGTACCGCTATCTTTTGCAGTCTTTGCCTTCTTTGCCCGTCAAGTGCAGGTTGTCTTAGCTGAATTGGATGGCGGTGTCATTGAGGCGGCTCAAGCGAGTGGAGCGACCTTCTGGGACATCGTAGGCGTTTACCTATCCGAAGGTCTTCCAGATTTGATCCGTGTGACGACTGTGACCTTGATTTCACTTGTTGGAGAAACAGCTATGGCCGGTGCGGTTGGAGCTGGTGGTATCGGTAACGTGGCCATTGCTTATGGATTTAACCGCTACAATCACGATGTGACCATCTTGGCGACTATCATTATCATTTTGATTATCTTTGCAATCCAATTCTTGGGAGATTTCTTGACCAAGAAATTGAGCCATAAATAAAAAGTACAATGCAATCTGTACATCATTCACAGGATTTGTCGTACAGTCAAGACTTAAAATTCTCTGTACTAGCTGCTATCAACCGTTACTTTCATGAGTAAGAGAGTTAAGAATTGTGGGGAGTCAATATGCAAAATCTGGGAGAAGTTTTTAAAGAATTGAGAAAGAGTCGGAATGTATCTCTACAGGAGGCGAGGGGAGGAGAGTTTACTTATTCCATGCTGAGCAAATTTGAGCGCGGAGAAGCAGACTTATCATCTATGAAATTGATTACTGCCTTAGATAACATCCACTCTGATTTGAATGAATTTATGTACTTGGTACGTGGTTTTTCTCAGAAAAAGGTTTTGGCTTTTCAGGAAAATCTCTGGGAACTATATGACAGAGAAGGGATTGATTCTCTCCACTCCTTGTATGAAGAGACGACTCAAAAGTACAGATCAAGTGCTAAAAAAAGCTATCTTTTACAAATGATTCGTATCAAAAGTCTTCTCGTGTTTTTTGATTCAGAAATCAGGGCAACGGATGAAGAACTGACTTTTCTCTATGACTATTTTTTTACTATTGATATCTGGGGGAATTATGAATTGGAATTATTTTCAACGATTTCTACTTTGTTCCCTCTGCCCCTTTATTTTAAATATTCTAGGGAGATGTTACAAAAGACAGATTTATTAGGCTCTTTACCTAGTAACAAAGTCGGTATTGATACCATTTTGATTAATGGACTCTTTAAAGCGATAGAGGGAAAGGATAAATTAAAAGCAGACTATTTTATCTTTCAGATTGACAAACGAGAATTGCCAGAGTCTGAAGCCTATCTTAAAATCATTTATATGATTGCTAAAGGGTATTATGATACTATTTTTAAAGTAGAAAATAAGGGTCTTGAAAGAATCCAGAGGGGCATTACAATCTTACAAGATTTAGAATATGTAGATGGTGCAAGATATTATGAAAACTATTTTGCAAATCAGCTTTCAAATGAAGATTTGTAATATATTCTCATTACATCGACCGACGAAAAATAAATTGCCTTGTAGATGGATTGATAATTAGCAGTTTCTAGGCGCTAGAGTTTCTATTTGCAGACAAAAATATATTACAAAAAAGTGGGGAGTCCCGCTTTTTTTGTTAGACTGGATTCAATAAAATACTCTTTGAAATGTGAGAAAGGCCTGTTATGAAACTATTCTTAAGACATCATTTATTTAGAATACTTACCTTATCAAGGTTTTTGAGCTCAAGTGGAGCTTATATTTATAATCTGGTATTTATCGTTTATGCTGCGAGTCTACCCTTTAAAAATATAGCTGTATTTATGGCGAATATGATTACGATTTTACCTTTCCTATTTACTTTTTATGTTGGGATGAAGGCTGATCATACTCGGAATAAAGCAAGGACAATTATCTGGGTTGGTTGTGTGCAAAGTCTGCTATTTCTTTTGATTGCTAGTGTGATTCATGACCGGAACTTCGTAACGTTTGCTTTTATCTGTATGGTTAATATCTGTTCGGATATTTTATCAGATTACACAGCAGGCCTTCGTATGCCGATTATCCAGCATAATATTTTGGAAGATAGGCTCTATGAAGCTTATTCCTTTACTCAGTTTGTTTCCTATTTATCAAATCTAGGAGGTCAAGCCTTAGGAGTGTGGTTACTCACAACCAGTCATCAAAATTTTTCTTTTGTTGCAATTGTGAATGCTGGTTTCTTTTTACTATCTTCTCTCATTTTGTTCAAAAATAGAAGAGAATTGACTCATTTGTCTGTAAGTGTAGAGGATAAGTCGATTAGTTTACTTCAACAAGTTAAGGCAATCTATACGGACATGGATGACATATTTAGACAGAGAGAAAGTAAATCATTGCTTAAAATGATCCTTGTCATTTTGGTAATTAATACTTTGGGAGGAGCTGTTGGAGGTATTTATCACTTTTACTTATTAGACCATACTATCTATTATCTCAGCTATGCTCAAGCCCTATTTTTAATTGAATGTGTTAGCTTGGGAGGAGCTATTCTTGGTAGCTTAACTCCCCATGATTATTTTGGGAAATGGTCTTTTTCAAGCTTGTTATCGCTCAATGCAATTCTGTTTGTCTTGCTTGCTACTGCTAATATTTTAGATTTTTCTCCTCTAGTAGGTGTTGCCTGCTTAGCCTTTGTCATGTATTTGATGTCGAAATCAATGCCTAAATTAGATACTCTGTTACTGTCTAATTTGAGTGCGGATGTGTTAGCTAGAAGTAATAATCTCTTGAGTATGATTTTTTCCCTAACATTACCCTTGGGGATGTCCCTATTTTCTTTCTTAGCTTTACAAGATATCAGGCTTTGTTGGTGGGTGTTTTTGGTAGTGAGTGTGATAGGGTTGATTTTATCACTAGAAAAAGGAAGTTTTTCAGGTAAAAAATTTTAGCCTAGGGAAACAGCTATGGCGGGGGCAGTTGGAGCTGGTGGTATCGGTAACGTAGCTATCGCTTATGGATTTAACCGCTACAATCATGATGTGACTATTCTTGCGACCGTCATCATTATCTTGATTATCTTTACAATCCAATTCTTGGGAGACTTCTTGACTAAGTCTTGAGTCATAAATAAAAAAGAGCCGTGTAGCTCTTTTTTAGTAATCAGATTTTTTGTGCCAATTTTTTACTCAAGGCTTGTCCAATCAAAGCACCCACTAGGGCTCCGATGACAATACTTGCGATAAATAGTAGGACGGTTCTAAGGTTTGGTGCGACCATGATACGGTCGATATATTCTTGCGATTTTCCTCTTGCTAGAAGGGTTGCCATATAGGCTTTGGGTGTAATCCACATAAGCAAGATTGGGCCAGTTGAGCTAAAGGCAAAAATAAGGAAAGAAAGGAGGTTCTTTGTTTGGTCCTTGTATTTTCCGAGGTTAGCTACTCCATCTGCTAGGAGACCACAGATAATTCCAGGAAGGAAGGCACCGGCACCGTGTTTAGTCCCCAAGAAAAAGAGGGCCATGACAAGGCCGATAGTGGTAATGGCTCCAAAGCGCGGAACTTTTACGACTAGGATCATATAGACGCTGCCACCGACAAGGGCAGTAAAGGCAGGCGCATAAAACATGTTTCCAGTTTGGTCAAAGAGATTGCCCAAAAGGACACCAATCCCCATGCAGAGGAAGTAAAGAACTGCAAAAAGCAGTGTAGTTAAGATAGATTTTTTCATGAATTGTCTCCTGATAATTTTCTCACAATTCTCATTGTACCACGGTTTGGTGGGATTGTAAATGGATAGTCTATGTGCTTGAAAACGCTTGAAATATGCTATAATAGTTTCATAGTTATTTTTAGGAGGATATCATGGGGAGATTTTTAGACTTTGTCTTTAATCGTTTCTTTTTAGGGATGATTGCGACAGCCTTCTTTTGGCTATTAACTTTAGCAGGAGGGATTATCCTTGGTCTAGCGCCGGCTAGTGCCACCTTGATGAGCTTGTATGCAGAACATGGTTATAGCTTTCGGGAATACAGTTTGAAGGAGGCTTGGTCTCTTTATAAGCAAAATTTTGTCTCCAGCAACCTGATTTTCTATAGCTTTTTAGGGGTGGATCTAGTTTTGGTCTATGGCCTGTATCTCTTGGTGCAATTGCCTCATCAGACTATTGTTCATTTGATTGCGACCTTTTTGAATGTTCTAGTAGTTGCCCTGCTCTTTTTGGCCTATACAGTATCTTTGAAACTACAAGTTTATTTTGACTTGTCCTATCGAAATAGTCTCAAACTATCCTTGATTGGCATCTTTATGAGCCTAGCAGCTGTGGTCAAGGTTCTTCTTGGGACTGTGCTACTTGTGGCAATTGGTTATTATATGCCTGCTCTTCTCTTCTTTGTAGGAATTGGGATGTGGCATTTCTTTATCAGTGATATGTTGGAACCGGTCTATGAAAGCATCCATGAAAAATTGGCGACAAAATAGAATGAAGCAGTTTTGGCTACATACGCTTCTGCGAACCTACAGTTCAGTTATGATCATTATTATTGCGAGTTTTGCAATCTTACTCTCTTACGCTGACTGGGATTCACGGGAAAAGGAAGCTCAAAGAGTAGCCCAGCGTGTAACTACTCGAACAGTCGAAGAGGTGGAATATTATTATCGCGAGTCAGCCCAGCTAGCGCAAGATTTAGTAGCCAATCAAGACAGGATACAAGGGGTTTATAAGTACTTTAGTCTATCAACATCTGAGTATTTTTATTGGCTGTTGGAGCATCAAGCAGCTTCGTCAACTTCTATTTCTCTGTATGAAAATATCGATGACCTGTATGTTCAGAATGACTATATAACGGGTGTTGCAATTGTCTTGCAGGACTTTAAAGAAGTTTATGTTTCGAGCAGAAATGAGAGAGGTGGTCATACGGTACTTGCGGAAGACTTTAAACCAGAGGTCAATAGTTTTGGAGTGCCTATTTTAGACCCAGCGACGGATCAATCGATAGGGGTTGTTTATATCTCCTTGGATCCAGAAATCTTATACCATGCTGTGGACAATACCCGAGGTCATATCCCGATGGCTGTGACTGTGACATCGCCTTTTGATACGGAGATTTTTCATATTGGTGAGAGAGTCAATAGGGAGCATGAGAACTGGTTTGTTGGTGTGACCTCTCATGGCTATCAGGTTCAGGTGGCAGTTCCCAAAAACTTTGTTTTGCAAGGAACAGTGACTAGCTCTTCTTTGATTGTGGGCTTGAGCCTTCTTTTTATTGTTATTCTTTATCTGACTTTGAGGCAGACCTTTGCTAATTACCAAAAGCAGGTAGTGGATTTGGTCGATTCTATCCAAGCTATTGCTCAAGGGGAAGAAGGTCTTCGCATTGATACGCTTGAAAAGGATCAGGAATTGCTCCTAATCGCAGAGACCACCAATGATATGTTGGATCGCTTGGAAAAGAATATCCATGATATTTATCAGCTAGAGCTCAGTCAAAAAGATGCCAATATGCGAGCCCTGCAGGCGCAAATCAACCCTCACTTCATGTACAATACTCTGGAGTTCTTGCGTATGTACGCAGTCATGCAAAGTCAAGATGAGTTGGCAGATATCATTTATGAGTTCAGTAGCCTCTTGCGTAACAATATTTCCGACGAAAGAGAAACTCTTCTCAAACAGGAATTAGAATTTTGCCGTAAATATAGCTATCTCTGCATGGTTCGCTATCCTAAATCTATTGCCTATGGTTTCAAGATAGACCCAGAGTTAGAGAATATGAAGATTCCTAAGTTTACTTTGCAACCGCTGGTAGAAAATTATTTCGCTCATGGTGTTGACCATAGACGGACAGATAATGTGATTAGCATTAAAGCTCTTAAACGAGATGGTTTTGTGGAAATTTTGGTGGTCGATAATGGTCGTGGGATGTCTGCTGAAAAGCTGGCAAATCTCCGAGAAAAATTAAGTCAGAGACATTTTGAACACCAAGCCAGCTATAGTGCAAAAAGGCAGTCTATCGGGATTGTCAATGTCCATGAGCGTTTTGTGCTCTATTTTGGGGACCGCTATGCTATTACTATAGAGTCTGCAGAGCAAGCAGGTGTTCAGTATCGTATTACAATTCAAGATGAGTAGAAAGGGAGAAAATGTATAAAGTATTATTAGTAGATGATGAGTACATGGTGACAGAAGGTCTGAAACGTTTGATTCCCTTTGATAAGTGGAATATGGAGGTTGTCGCAACAGCCAGTCATGCCGATGAAGCTCTAGAATATGTTCAGGAAAATCCTATCGATATCATCATTTCCGATGTCAATATGCCCGACAAAACAGGACTTGACATGATTCGGGAAATGAAAGAGATCTTACCAGATGCTGCCTATATCTTGCTCTCAGGTTATCAGGAGTTTGATTATGTCAAAAGAGCAATGAACCTTAGTGTGGTGGACTATCTGGTCAAACCTGTTGATAAGGTAGAGTTGGGAAATCTGCTGGAGAAGATTGCAGGTCAGCTCGGCGAGAGAGGAAAGAAAAGTCAGACCCTCAGTCAAGATTTAGATGAGGCTGGATTTGTTAGTTATCTAGGAGGTAAGGAGAATTGGTGGATAGGCCTATCCAAGGAAAAACAAGGCTCTTTCACCATTCCCTACTATGTGTTAGGACAAGATTGGCAGATTTTCATTTCTGATCAACCCCTAGATGGTTTAGTCGTTACTCCCTTTGAAGCCCCTTATCAAGAATACTTTGAACGCTGGAAGCTGAATGCTGAGAAGGCCCTCTTTTACGGTTCTGTAAATTTAAAACAGTCTGAGAGTCTCTTTGCCTATTACGAACCGATTTATAGGGTTATCATTCAGGGGGATCTCAACCAAATCGTAGAAGAGTTGAACCTCTTGGAGAAGGTAGTTCTTGAAAATACACCTCGTGTTCCGATTACCAAGCAGCTTTTTATCCAATTTGTCATGGATGTCTTTCACTTGTTTGAACATCTAAAAGCTGATGATTTAACGGATATTGTCAAAACGATTCATGCTATTCAATCCTTTGATGAATTGGTTCCTTATATTAAGGAAACTCTGACCCGCTTTTTTGGGCAATATCGAATGAATGAAAATGTGGTTAGTGTGCTAGAAGTCATTGGGCGTGATTATCAGAAAGAACTTTCGCTCAAGGATATCAGTAAGGATCTCTTTATCAATCCTGTTTATCTGGGGCAGTTGATTAAGCGAGAAACCAATTCGACCTTCGCAGAATTACTAAACAAACAACGCATTAAGGCTGCCCAACAGCTCTTGCTTTCGACTAGTGACAGTATCGAAGATATTTGTTATGCTGTTGGTTACAGTAACGTGGGATATTTCTATAAAGTGTTCCGAAAATTGTGCGGAAAATCGCCAAAAGCCTACCGAAAACAGGTAGAAACTATACTATAAGATTTGTATTCCCTTACAAAAGGTGCTATAATATAAAATAAATAATAATATCAGGAGGTTCTATCATGAAAAAGAAACCAATTTATCTATGGGTCTTGCTAATCTTGTCTGCTCTTATTTCAGCTACGTCTCTGTTTGGAATGTTGAGCCCCTTACCTAGCAAAGAAGCCCTTCGTGCTGCTCAAAAAACTATTGAAGGGATTAGTGCTCAGCAATTAGAAGACCAGCTTAATTACACCTATAGAGTAGCAGAAGCATCTCATTCTATTTTTAACAGTGCCTTGATTGTGCTATCTGCTATTTTAGTGGTAGTAGCAATTGTCTTCCTTGTTCGTAAGAATTTGCAATATGCAAATTATACTTATGTTGGCTATGTTTTGTTAGCTATTATTGGTTCAATTTATAGCTATGTGACTTTGCAAGACGCTGTGCAATTGGTTCAAGATGAGACTATGCGTTTAGGGATGAGTATTGGTTCAAAAGCTGTTAGCATTTTCTATATCGTCATCAATGTTCTTTTCCTAGCCCTTGTCTTCTATAAGATGTGGCGTCAACAAAAAGCTTTGGCAGAAGAAGAGGAAACAGAAGATCTTGTCTAAGTATTGACAAAAAATAACTATCAAGATACAATCTTGGTAGTTATTTTTCGATTATAGATAAAATCATGGAGGTAAATATGAAGACAATTTCTTTAGTTTATATCAGTCTGAGCGGCAACACTGAGAGTTTTGTGACCCGCCTGAAAGACTATCTCTTGTCCCAGTACGAGGGGATTGAGGTCCAAAAGATTCATATCAAGGATCTGGTTAAGGAAGGTCACGATTTCTATGAAATGGACCATCCTTATGTCGCTTTTTTGCCGACCTATCTCGAAGGTGGGAATGGCGTTGATAACGGAGATGTCGAGATCTTGACGACACCAGTGGGGGATTTTATCGCCTATGGTGACAATGCTAGTAAGTGTTTTGGCGTAGTTGGTTCAGGAAATCGTAACTTTAATAACCAATACTGCCTGACAGCCAAGCAATACAGTCAACGTTTTGGTTTCCCTGTATTGGCTGACTTTGAAATGCGAGGCATGCTGGAAGATATCAAACGTGTTGCAGCGATTATTGCAGATTTGTATGAGTTGGAAAAGGAAAATTAAAGTCAATATAAGAGGCGGTTGGGATTTGCTAACTGCTTTTAAAATGTAAAAAAAGCACACTCTTAAGTGCGCTTTGTCGATTATCCTGCTTTTCCGATTGCGAGTGCATAGATAAAGAAGATGGCGAAACCAAAGAGGAAAATCAATCCTGCAATAGCAAGGTGTTTGAGCCAAGAAGGAAGATGTTTGTTTTCACGCGTTACCAAGGCGTAGTTTAAAAGAGCGAAGAATGGTGTTGTCAGGAAAGAACCAATCATGGCAAAGCGGAGCATGGTTGAAACCTGACCAGCGAAGAATTTGATAATGATGATACCGATGATAGCAGTGATGGTCATCCAGATGTTCAAAGATTTACGATTGTCTTCTTTTTGACTGATTAGCAGTCGGAGAGATTCCTGATTGACGCGAGAATAGCCATCGATAACAGTGATAACTGTTCCAAAGATACACAGGAAGGCAATAAAGGTAATCAAGTAACGGGACCATTCGCCAAGAACAGAGGCATACATGCCCACGAATTGAGAGATGTATTTGGCTGAAGCAGCTTCAACTGCTTGCCCTGTAGGATATTGAATCAATGCTCCCAGTGCTACAAAGAACACAGCTAGGATGGCTGTTCCAATGTAACCAACGTTAAAGTCAAATAGAGCGTCCTCTATGTTAAAGTTGACGGTCTTTTTCTTTTCAGCAGACCAAAGTGAATTGATAGCTGAAATTTCAATAGGAGCTGGCATCCATCCTAAGAGGGAAACGATGAAGGGTAGAGCTGCCATTTGCCAAGGTGTTTTCTCGACAAAATTAGAACTGTATTCTGGATGTTTGACCGTCGCGATGATAACTGCAAGAACAGTTGCAATGGTCAAAGCTGACATGATCCATTTTGCCATGCCGTCTAAGAGTTTGTAGCCTCCAAAGAGTAGCATAGCCCAAATGATGGCAACGAGAATGAGAGACCACTGAGTAATGCTAAGACCGATCATTGGGAAGGCGCTGGCGATGATAGCTGAGCACAGAATGGCGACACCAGCTGTGTTGACCATAGCCGAAAAGACATTTAGGATAAAGAAAATCCAGAGATAGAGTTTTCCTTTTTCGGCATAGCCTTCAACTAAAGTCTTTCCAGTATCAGCTGTGTATTCAGCACCAAAACGGAAAAATGGATATTTAAAGACATTGGCTAAGATGACCAAGAGAAGTAGCGACCACCCATAAGAACCACCAGCTTGAGTGGAAGATACAATGTGAGAACCTCCAACAGCGGCAGAAGCCATTAGGATTCCAGGTCCCATTGCTTTTAGTTTACTTGTCCAGGTTGATTGATTTAACGAAATAGCTTGTGACATGATAGATACTCCTTTTTGAATTTTCAGAATAATCTGGATATATAATCTATATTCTACAAAAAACTTTGGGAAAATGCAAGAATATTTTGAAAAAAGATAGAAATTTACAGAAAATTTACAAAGAAGATCTGAAAATAACTGCTATGATAGTAAGGTACAGCAGGGTGAATAAAAAACCGAGAAGTTTCTTTCTCGGTTTTGCTTATTATGAGGTTCCTATTTTCTATGCTCCAAGAGTTGATTGATATGGTCTACTTTTTTTGATGCTCTTTTATAGGAAATAGTCCAAATGATGAGGTAGACAATCGCAAACTCGATAATGAGTTGGAGATAGAAAATCCAGTGGAAGGGGAACCAACCTGCTAGGGTTGCTAATGGGATAAATCCTACTAGCATAAGGAAGAAATGGGTCAGAGTTGCACGGAGCAAGCTCCAGTCACGACTGAATAATCGCTTGCCAAAGTTGAAGAGAATACCAATGGCTGCCCAGATAAGTGTGCAGTAGAGCAAGATTAGAGCACCGTGAACTTGATGTTGAGCCATCACTTGGCCGATGAGGGAGTCGGGACTAAGTGGAGCGTAGGTATTTGGTGCATAAATGAGTGAAAAGATGATAGAGAGGATGAGGCCGATAAGAACACCGGCGGCTGCGTCGTGACATACTTGTTTTTTCATAGTTCTAATTTCTCCTTGATGGTTTTTAGGTAACGGCGTGAAGAGTAGGTGAAGCTTTCATTTTTCAAGAAAATTTCTACTAGGCCGTTGGGGGTGAGCTTGAGATGAGAGATGAAATCGATATTGATGATTTCT
Source organism: Streptococcus pseudopneumoniae (assembly GCF_001074825.1). Lineage (GTDB taxonomy): Bacteria > Bacillota > Bacilli > Lactobacillales > Streptococcaceae > Streptococcus > Streptococcus pseudopneumoniae_C. Next base: position 11,912 of record NZ_JUPG01000076.1, on the reverse strand, counting down.
GATTGGGAAATTTGGATAAAATTGGTTGGCAGAATTTCAAGGACCTGATAGAGTCGCAAATCAATGCTGTAGGTCTGACTCGCGGTTTCTGCTAGAACCTTCCGATTCTCGATATAGAAGCGTTGTATCTTGCTAATCTCAACGAGATAGACCTGATTATCGATTTTCCCTTTGATTTTTTCTGTTAGATCTAGATTTTCTGCGAACTCGATGACTTTCTGGACTTTGTCTGTCGGCTGAGGTGCTTGAACAATCAGCTTTTCCTCTTCGTAAGTTTCACTAATCTGTAGTTCTACTTTCATAAATTTCTCTCCTTGTTTTTCATACAAAATTGTGATCACTTCTTGTACATCTTTATTAAACACTATTTTTCAGCCCCTTGCAAGGGACTTTGTCTATGTGGAGGGATTTGGTTCCTATGTGGTGCTTACTTTTCTGTCCTATCTGAAATATGGTATAATAGCACTAATCAATTTCTAGGAAAATAGATACAGAAAGGGGCTGAAAAATGTCTCATATTATTGAATTGCCAGAGGTGCTGGCAAACCAGATCGCGGCTGGAGAGGTCATTGAACGTCCTGCCAGTGTGGTCAAAGAGTTGGTAGAAAATGCTATTGACGCGGGTTCTAGTCAGATTATCATTGAGATTGAAGAGTCTGGTCTCAAGAAGATTCAAATCACAGATAATGGTCATGGAATTGCCCACGATGAGGTAGAGCTGGCTCTGCGTCGTCATGCGACCAGCAAGATAAAAAATCAAGCAGACCTCTTTCGAATTCGCACGCTTGGTTTTCGTGGTGAAGCTCTGCCTTCTATCGCATCCGTCAGCGTTTTAACTCTTTTGACAGCAGTTGAGGGCGCAAGTCACGGGACCAAGCTAGTCGCGCGTGGGGGAGAAGTTGAGGAAGTCATCCCAGCGACTAGTCCTGTGGGAACCAAGGTTTGTGTGGAGGATCTCTTTTTCAACACGCCTGCCCGTCTCAAGTATATGAAGAGCCAGCAAGCGGAGCTGTCTCATATTATTGATATTGTCAACCGTCTGGGCTTGGCCCATCCTGAGATTTCTTTTAGCTTGATTAGTGATGGCAAGGAAATGACACGGACAGCAGGGACTGGTCAACTGCGTCAAGCTATTGCAGGGATTTACGGTTTGGCGAGTGCCAAGAAGATGATTGAAATTGAGAATTCTGACCTTGATTTCGAAATTTCTGGCTTTGTGTCCTTGCCTGAGTTGACTCGAGCTAATCGCAACTATATCAGCCTCTTCATCAATGGCCGTTATATCAAGAACTTTTTACTCAATCGTGCTATTCTTGACGGCTATGGTAGTAAGCTTATGGTAGGTCGTTTTCCACTGGCTGTCATTCACATTCATATCGACCCTTATCTAGCGGATGTCAATGTGCATCCGACCAAGCAAGAGGTGCGGATTTCTAAGGAAAAAGAACTGATGGCCTTGGTCTCAGAAGCTATTGCAAATAGTCTCAAGGAACAAACCTTGATTCCAGATGCCTTGGAAAATCTTGCCAAATCGACCGTGCGCAATCGTGAGAAGGTGGAGCAGACCATTCTCCCACTCAAAGAAAATACGCTTTACTATGAAAAGACAGAGCCGATAAGATCCAGTCAAGCTGAGGTGGCTGATTATCAGGTAGAATTGACTGATGAAGGACAGGATTTGACTTTATTTGCCAAAGAAACCTTGGATCAGCTAACCAAGCCAGCAAAACTGCATTTTGCAGAGAGAAAGCCTGCTAACTACGACCAGCTAGATCATCCAGAGTTAGATTTAGCCAGTCTGGATAAGGCCTATGACAAGCTGGAGCGAGAAGAATCATCAAGCTTCCCAGAGTTGGAATTTTTCGGGCAAATGCATGGAACCTATCTCTTTGCCCAAGGGCGAGATGGGCTTTATATCATAGACCAGCATGCGGCTCAGGAACGGGTCAAGTACGAGGAGTATCGTGAAAGCATTGGCAATGTTGACCAGAGCCAGCAGCAACTTCTAGTGCCCTACATCTTTGAATTTCCAGCGGATGATGCCCTCCGTCTCAAGGAAAGAATGGCACTTTTAGAGGAAGTGGGCGTCTTTTTAGCAGAGTACGGAGAAAATCAATTTATTCTACGTGAACATCCTATTTGGATGGCAGAAGAAGAGATTGAATCAGGCATCTATGAGATGTGCGACATGCTCCTTTTGACCAAGGAAGTTTCTATCAAGAAGTACCGAGCAGAGTTGGCTATTATGATGTCCTGCAAGCGGTCCATCAAGGCCAATCATCGTATCGATGATCATTCAGCCAGACAGCTCCTTTATCAGCTCTCTCAATGTGACAATCCCTATAACTGTCCCCATGGACGCCCTGTTTTGGTGCATTTTACCAAGTCGGATATGGAAAAGATGTTCCGACGTATTCAGGAAAATCACACCAGTCTCCGTGAATTGGGGAAATATTAAACTAAAAGGAAAACTATGTACGAATATCTTAAAGGAATCATTACCAAAATTACTGCCAAATACATTGTCCTTGAAGTCAACGGTATCGGTTATATCTTGCATGTGGCCAATCCCTATGCTTATTCAGGTCAGGTGAATCAAGAAGCTCAGATCTATGTGCATCAAGTCATCCGTGAGGATGCTCATCTGCTTTATGGATTTCGCTCAGAAGATGAGAAAAAGCTCTTTCTCAGTCTGATTTCGGTATCTGGGATTGGTCCTGTATCAGCTCTTGCTATTATCGCTGTCGATGACAATGCTGGTTTGGTTCAAGCCATCGAAACCAAGAACATCACCTACTTGACCAAGTTCCCTAAAATTGGCAAGAAAACAGCCCAACAGATGGTGCTGGACTTGGAAGGTAAGGTAGTAGTTGCAGGAGATGACCTTCCTGCCAAGGTGGCAGTGCAAGCAAGCACTGAAAACCAAGAGCTGGAAGAAGCTATGGAAGCCATGTTGGCACTGGGCTACAAGGCAACCGAACTCAAGAAAATCAAGAAATTCTTTGAAGGAACGACAGATACAGCTGAGAACTATATCAAGTCGGCCCTTAAAATGTTGGTCAAATAGGAGCAGAGCATGACAAAACGTTGTTCGTGGGTCAAGATGACCAATCCTCTCTATATCGCCTATCATGATGAGGAGTGGGGCCAGCCCCTCCATGATGACCAAGCATTGTTTGAGTTGTTGTGTATGGAAACCTATCAGGCAGGCCTGTCTTGGGAAACGGTGCTCAACAAACGCCAGGCTTTCCGTCAAGCCTTTCATAGCTATCAAATTCAAGCGGTGGCAGACATGACCGACACCGAGTTGGAAGCTTTGCTGGAGAATCCAGCCATCATTCGGAATAGAGCCAAGATTTTTGCTACACGCGCTAACGCCCAAGCCTTTCTACGACTACAGGAAGAATATGGCTCTTTTGATGCCTATCTTTGGTCTTTTGTTGAGGGGAAAACTATCGTTAACGATGTTTCCGATTACCGCCAATCCCCATCTAAAACCGTTTTGTCTGAGAAATTAGCCAAAGATCTCAAAAAACGAGGCTTCAAGTTCACAGGCCCAGTCGCCGTCTTGTCTTTTCTACAGGCAGCAGGCCTGGTTGATGACCACGAGAATGATTGTGAATGGAAAAGCGGGAATTAGTGAGTGTAGGTAACTAGAATATCTGAGAATATAGAAAAAAGCTGAGAAATTTATCTCAGCTTTTTATACATACTAGTATATTTGTTAGAGTGAAGTCAAAAAAGTGATTCCACCTAAAATAACACCAGCTGAATTTGGAATGATTAGTATCCAATCCTTCTTAGGTTCCTTTGTCCATCCATAAATAACCCAGATTAAGCAAGATATAGCAGCTGATAAAGGTTGAAATGGTTGAGCTTTATTTCCCTGTAAATTAGCGATAATTTGAGGTATGTAGGCAATAAATACTATAATTCCAATAAAGGCACCAATAGAACCTACGATTCGATTAATTTTTTGTTTTGTCATATACACCTCCTTTAAAAGGATATCATAGAAATTAGCGAAATGCAATAAATTCAGATATAAATTGTAACGAAAACCAATACAAAAGCACAAAAATAGAGAAACTATTTATTTTTTGTTATAGTCAAAGCGAATGACTTGTTCCTGTGCATCTACATGAGCGTGGACTCCAAAGGGAACAATGGCTCTTGGAGTTGCGTGGCCGACATTCAGATTATAGACAATCGGGATATTGCTATCAATGATATCCAATAGTGCCTCTTTATAGTCGTCATAGAAAGTTTCATCCATAGGTTTTCCGACCAAGAGTCCACTGATGACCTCGAATATGCCAGTGTCTTTTAAATTTCGCAACATCTTTTTGAAGTCTTCGGACTCAGGCTTTTCTTCGCTTGTTTCTAGCAAGAGGATTTTTCCTGCCCAGTCTGATAAGTCAGGGAAGAGTTTGTACTTTTGGCAGAGGTCAGTGCTATCTGCGTATCGAGAATTGTCAAAGATATCGTAGAGGGATTCGAGACACCCACCGAGGATTTCTCCCTCGAACTGGGCATTTCCTTGCAACAAGTCAAAACCAGTGTTTGCATGACTGACACGAGGTGTCCCCAGAGCCTTGGGACTAAAATCAGTTCGTTCCTCATACCAAACGTCACTAGGGTGGATTTCTGAGATTCTTCCAGTCTCAATCAATTCTTTAAAGTAGTGAAGGCTATAGGGCAACATATCCTTGTCCAATTCACAAATATCTGCTAAAAAGGATTGCCCATAAAAAGTCTTGATTCCTAGTTTATGCAACATGAGATGGTTCATGGTTGTATCTGAGAAGCCAAGAAAAATCTTTTGTTTGATAACTTTTCCTAGTTGGTCATTTTCAAAAAGATAGGGCAACAAACGATAGGTATCGTCTCCACCGATGGCGCATAGGATCATGTCGATGCTATCATCAGAAAAGGCATGCATCAAATCCTCTGCACGAGCTTCAGGATGGTCCTTGATAAAGTCTAATCCTTTTAGCGAATGAGGCAAAAAGGTAGGATTGAGTCCTAGATCCTTGAGACGTTGGGCACCCAAGTCCACTTCGTGTTTGACAAAGTCCTCTCCGATAATGCCACTAGATAAACTAACAATACCAATAGTAGAAACCATATCTTATCCTCCTAGAAATAGATTGAGCCTATTTTATCACAAAAGATAAGAGAAAGCTATGTGGGATGTCAGAAGAATACTTTAAAATCAAAAAAGAGTCGTGAAAAAGCAACCGCACCTGCAGTTGCTTTTATGATTCTGCTTAATAACGTGTTGGTCCTGCACTTGCGCTACGGATGTTCAAGCGTTTCTTGAGATAGAAGCGAAGGGCTAGGAGGACTGCTCCGATAATAGCCAGTGGCACTGGAGCAAGTACTGGGTTAAGGCTAGCTGGTAGGAAGCTTGTTGCAAAGAAGACAAGCAACCAAAGGAACATAGATGCTAGGATAACTAGTACAGATTTCCAGAAAGGTGGACGTTGACTGCGGTCCATATCTGGTCCATAGTATTGGTAAACAAAGTAGTACATCAAGTAGAAGGCAAATCCACCAACCAGTCCAACTAAGAGGAGGGTAATCAATCCATAGCCGAAAGCTTGATCTGCCGCAAAGAAGGTTGTGAGTGCACTGACGAGGGCAAAGAGGCTAGTGATGAAAAGGGCTGAGTCCATAATCATGAGTTTTGGATCATCATTTTCTTTTGGATGCTCTTTTTCATATTGCTCCTTGACAGTGAAGCTATGAGCCCAGTGGGTCGGTGCGCCGTAGAGGGAACGAGCAGTCGTACCCTTGGCTTGCTCTTCAAGGATTTGGGGAATAACTTCCTCAAAAATAGCCTTGATTTCAGCGTCTGTTTTTCCATCTTTGATGAATTGTTGGGTAGCGATGTGGACAAACTCTTGGTTTTTCTTGGTTAATTTTTGTAGATCAATCTGAGACATAGGAACTCCTCTTAGAACCATTTTTTATGGATGAGATAGAGAGTGAGCGAGACACTCATAGCAAAGGCGATAAAGACGATTAACCAGAAGGCATTTGGCTCGCCGTTTAGGGGGATTTCATTATCCTTAAAGTTCATCCCGTAGGCAGAGAAGACCATGGTTGGGATGGACATGACGATGGTCACAAGGGCCAAGGTTTTCATGATGTTGTTCTGGTTGTTGGAAATGATAGAGGCAAAGGTCTCTGTCATAGAATGCAAGACGTTTCCATAAATGTCTGCCATCTCGATGGCCTGTTGGGTTTCAATCAGGGTATCTTCAAGCAGGTCTTCGTCCTCAAGGTATTTCTTGATATTGCTAGTTGAGCTGGTCAATTTCTTAATCACGCGCTCATTTGTTTTGAGTGAGGCCTTGAAATAGACGATGGTTTTTTCCAATTCCATGAGTTCGATCAATTCTTCATTACGAGTTGATTGATGCAGTTGACTTTCAATTTGTTCACTCTTACGGTCAATTGAACGAAGGGCTGTTAGGTAGAGCTCTGCATTGCGATAAAGAATCTGGAAGATAAAACGTGAACGCATGAAGGTGTAGAAATTACGCAAGCGACGGTTGATAAAGACATCAAGGACTGGTAATGGTTCCAAACACGTAGTGATAATGGTTTCCTCGGTGATGATAATACCAAGCGGAATAGTTACGTAGTAGGTGCGGTTATTTCTTTCCTCTGTGACCGGCACGTCTACGATAATCAGGGTATACTCGTCTTCAATGGTAATACGAGACATTTCTTCCGCATCGAGCGGTGCTCGAAGGTCAGCAATATCAATGTCGAAGGCGTTAGCGATTTCGAGTGATTCATTTTGAGTCGGATTGACGAGATTGATCCAAGTACCCGGTTCAAGCGTATCGATCTCTTTAAATTCAGTTGTTGTAGAGAGAAAAACTTGTTTCATATCCCTTATCCTTTCTCATTTTTCAGATTTTTTCACACCGTACTATTATACTACAAAATCGGCCTTTTTCAAAATAAATCTAACAAAAATCCTGTTGCTATTGGATTTTTACTTTGTCTTGAAATGTTGATTTTTAAATTTGCTCCCCTTTTTGCTCCCCCTATAGTGCTTTTAGTGCAGTTTCGTAGAATGATACTGCTTTTTTTGCGTTCTCTTTTGAGAGGTGGCTATATATATCCATGGTCATTGATAAAGTGGAATGACCTAGGCGGTACTGGAGTTCCTTGTATGGTATTCCAGAGTTAAGCAAGAGACTAGCGTGAGTGTGACGGAATCCATGAAAGCCAATGTTAGGAACATCAGCACGCTTAAAATGTGTTTGCAATCTTCTTTTAAGTCTTGAACTGCTAGGATACTCATGAATGAAATCAGAAAATACTACACTTTCACGTTGTCCTATCTTCCAAGCCTCTTTAGTTTGGCGTAGTTTGTACTGCTTCAGCATGCTAACAGTCGCTTGATCTATATCTATATCCCGATAACTAGACTTTGACTTTGGGCTATTGATTTCTAAATCCCGATTTAGTGTTTTGGTAATATGCACAACGGCATTATCTAAGTCAATATCAGACCAGGAAAGGGCTAAAGCTTCATTGATACGGCAACCAGTAGCCAATAGGAACTTATAGAGCATCGTCTCATAGTAATAACGGTATCTATGAGTATCTAAATTATCGAGATAACCAAGAAATTTTTTTAGTTCTTGATTTTCAAAGTGCTTTACTTTTTTCCGCTTTGCTTTCTGAGTGTTACGAGGTAAAACAACATCACGCGCAGGATTGGACGGTATAGCCTGCATGGTTACGCCATACTGTAAGATACGTTTGTTTAAAGCGTGTATCTTGTCATAATGTAGAAAAGCCCCTTTTTCCCCTCTATTAGTCTTGTCAGCAAGTTCGTTGATAATTGACTGGATAAGTGGAGTAGTGAGCTTATCGAGCTTGTAAGCCCCGAAAATAGGCAGTATATGATTATCAATTAACTTTCTAACATTGCCTTGAGTGTTTGGCTTAACCGTATTCTTATAACTTTCTAACCAGAGATTGGCTAATTCTTGATAGTTTTTTATGGTGCTAGCCTTTTGTCTAGTAGACCCTGCTTTCTGAAAAGCAATTTTTTCTTGAGTAGCTTTCTGCTTAACTTCCTTTTGTGTCCGCCCTGTTACCTTAGTTTTAACTTTCTTTCCTGTTACCTGGTCAACTCCTAGATATACATTAGCACGATAGACTTTACTACCGTCTTTTTTTATAACTTCAGTTATTTTCATGATGATAAACCTTTCTAAAATACATCAGCAGGCAAGCCATTATCAAAAAGGTTTTATATCATGCTAGGGCTTCATAGTTTGCCCTGTATTCGATTTTAAATAGTCAGACGGTAAATAATACCAGAGTTGGAAACAAGGCGGATATGGGGCTAATATGGGCTTGTTTATAGTAAACAGGCCTATGTTTAAAGTTTTTAATCGTCAGTTAGCTGTTTTAAAGTTTTTTCAAAGTCCGAGTTTATCTTTTGAGTTTTGTTGAATAGTTGGTATTCTGCTTTTGCTTTATCTTTCGCAACCTTGGAAGTGATTTTTCCATGACCTTCTAAAATATCGTATTCTTGGAAAGTCAAAAAGCGGTCAATGCTTTGGGCTAGTTGTTGCATTGTCTGAGCTTTTCGCTGTTCTATCTGTCTTTCCAGGTAATCAAAATAGCTAGATATTCCTCTTTCAAGGGAACGGATTTCTGTTTCTGAAAGGTAATTCTTTGCTATTTGGGTATCTGCTTGCAGTATGCGACCGTTAGGGGAGTTTTTCCATGTTGTAAGTCCCATGTTGTCTTTTGTGTGGTCTGCTTTCGTGTAGATAATTTCCGCAGCAGTTTGGCCAGTGATTGCATAATGAAACTTATTCTGTACATCAGCATAGAATTGCTTAGTCAACGTACTTTGTGGGTCATAGTCGATAGAGATTTCAGCAAAGATATCTGTAATCTGTAACCATATACGGCGTTCACTAGCCCGGATAGAGCGCACGCGCTCCAACAGCTCACGGAAATAGTCTTTTTCCAGCAAGTTTTCGCCTTGTTTCAGACGGTTGTCATCCATGGCGAACCCTTTTATCATGTACTCACGAAGTACCGAAGTAGCCCACTGTCTAAATCTCGTAGCTTTTTGGGAATTGACACGGTAACCAACGGAAATGATGGCATCAAGGTTGTAGTAGCTGACATTCTTAGTTTGGGTTTTATCAGCAATTGCACCGTGTTTTGTGGTTATTTCCATTTTGGAAACAACCACCCTTTCTTCTAATTCTCCCTCTTCAAAGATATTTTTTAAGTGCTTACTAATTGCAGGAACACCGACATCGAAAAGTCTAGCCATTTCTTTCTGACTAGCCCAGATAGTTTCGCCTTTGATGATGACACTAGCTGTCTCGCTATCGTTGTCAGCGGTATAGATTAAAAATTGTAATTCGTTCATGAGATCCTTTCTAAAACATTGTGAGTAGTTGACTTTTGTTGACATCAACAAAATTAGTAGATATGGGGCTTATATGGGCTTGAAGCTCGAGAATCCACGCGCTTCAGGATTGTTGAACATTGTGGCGCGTGGATATGGTGTAAGTCGCTTTTTAAGTGCAAGAGTTGTATAATAATGTTGTAAATACCTAACCTTTCGCTTATTTTCAGTTAGGTACTATCAGACAAGTTGGCAGTAGCTAGCTTGTCTTTTTTTGTTGCTATTTGTCAATTTTGCCCATTTTTGCGATTTAGTCTGTAAAATTGGCTTTCTATTCTTCAATTTCCCCTGTTTTTGCACAATAGACCATGAAAAAGGGGGTATTCGTTTAGCAAAAGAGGGGCTGAGATTAACCTTAAGCGTCTGAATGAGATAATTCTAGATTTTGAATTCTTTCCAGTATTTCACCTTCAAGCTCTGTTAATTTTTTTGATAAGTCCGGAATTTTTTGGGGATCTAGTCCGTGGATAATATATTCATTGTTATTATTTATATTGTTATTTAATATCACTTGCGTTTCTTTGAATGCTTGTGAAATGTTACGTTTTAATCTATCCAATACATAATAGTTGACTTCCTTAACATTTAACCATTTTTCTTTTACCGCAACGCTGTTTTGAGAAAAATGAATTAAAAATTGCTCTTTGTCTCTGAAAGAGTTAGAAGGATATTGTTTGTTAGGATTGAAATAAATATCATTCAATTCTGTCATAATAAAACGAGTCAATATATCGTCAATCCCGTCTTCTATAAGTTTTTTATAAAACTCTGATAGTTCGTGTCTAGCAATTTCATCTAAATTGTTGTGGAGAAAACGAGGGTCTAAATCTGATTTTTTTACATGCAAAAAATCAGCAAGTTTTTGAAGATTTCCAGCAGTTGGCATTGAACGACCTTTTACATATCCTGTCAAAGTGCTTTTAGGAATACCAAGAGCGTTATGTAAATCTACTTGCCTTATATTTTTTTCTTTCATAATTCTATTAAGATTTTCAGAAAAAAACTCTCTATTTTTTAAATCTTGAGGGCTATTTTTTGCCATGTTAAATCATCTCCTTTTTCTTAATTATAGCACAAATACATAGACGTAGTACGAAAAAAATAATATTTTTCTAAAAAACTATTGACATAGTACGAAAAAAAGCGTACACTATAACCAAGTCCAAAAGGAAAGGAGTTGCTAAATGGAACAGATAACGCTAAAAGCGGCACGTATTACGGCAGGTTTTACACTTCGTGAAGTTGGTAAAAAACTTAACCGAAGTTTTCAGACTATCGCAAAGTACGAAAAAGATAGTACTAAAATACCAATTGACTTATTGCAAGACTTGACCTCTCTTTATAATGTTTCGATGGACATTATTTTTTTAGGAGAAAGTACGAAAAAAAGCGTACAAAAATAGAAAGGCAGGCAAGCAATGAAGAGGAACTATACAAGGGTCATCGATGAAATGCGAACCACTCACGGGCTGAACTTGGTAGCTATTGGCCAACGAATAGGCATAGATCCCCGAACAGTTGGCAAGTGGGCACAGGGCAAGCATAAGCCCAACAAGGAAAGCAGAAAAAGACTAAATCAGTTATACAGAGAGGTTAAGAAAGACATGACAACACAGCAAAAAGATTTATGTGATTTTTTTGGGAACTTCTACCCCAAAGGAGAACAACATAACAAAAAGGAAGTTTTGGAAGTTGTAACAACTCAACGATTCGGATCTAAATATTTTGATGTTTATGGAGACATTCAAAATCCGTTATTTGTAGCGGTAGAGATTGCTGAGATGATTGAAATCCAAAACACCACAGATTTACTAAAACGGGTAGATGATGATGAAAAGCTGACCTATGTAATATCTAGGGCAGGTCAAAAAAGAGAAATGAATATGCTGACAGAGTTCGGAGTCTATGAAGTTTTATCGGAGTCACGCAAACCACTAGCAAAAGAGTTTAAAAAAGTGGTCAAGCACATTCTGAAAGAAATCCGACTAAACGGCTACTACATGGCTGGGGAATTGGTGGAAGAACCACAGACCACTATAAAAGCCCCTGACACGTTGGCAGAGGCAGAGCGGTATTATATCGACACACTAGCCAAAGCCATTGCAGAGGCTCAGAATATGGACGAGAAGAGCCGTCTGACAAGCAAGCTGACCAGATTTATGCAGGAGGTAGAACCACAATGGAACTAGTCTATATGGACGGTAAAAAAGAGCCGTATACATTAAGCAGTATTGTTGCAGAATGTGCAGACGTTAAGCACAGACATTTAAAAATTTTGCTGAATAAGCACCGAGAGGACTTTGAAAGCTTTGGAAAGGTGCAATTTAAAATTTCACCTTCAGAAAGTGGGCAAAATGTACGGGACTATATTTTAAATGAACAACAAGCAACATTGCTGATCACTTACTTACGAAATACAGAACCCGTAAAAGAGTTTAAGAAG
>NZ_JUPG01000075.1 GCF_001074825.1 Streptococcus pseudopneumoniae | reverse complement strand
TTATTCCAAGTGTACCACTTGGGCTTTGGCAGTAGCTAACTGCACTAAATATAATATAAGGAGGGAACTGTATTGCTTATCACCTCAACACAAGCAAAAGCAATTCGCCGAAAGCAAGCGGACAAGAATTTGACTGCTAAAAGAGCCAGCGAGGAAATTGGAGTGAATCCAATTACTTACAGGAAAATCCGAGACGGAGGCGAAGTAAAGCCTAGCATTTACCAAAAAGCCATGCAGTGGCTTGCTGAAGATTATTAGAAAGGAGCGAACCAATCGTAATACTACTCTACATTTATAGATTTCTCATGTGGTGCTTTACCACTGGGGATTGATAAACGGTTTTAGCTAAATATTTGCTAGAGTGATTTGCTTGCTACCTATGGCAGTATCAAGGGTTTGTAGGGGTTTATTCTCTCCTAAATTTTCCCTACCTCAATGATTTACCTTGGTACTGTTTTAGGTGGCAAGCACGAGCAACAAGAAGAAAGGAGCAAACCAATGGAATTGGTTTACATGGACGGCAAGAAAGAGCCGTATACACTGAGCAGTATCGTAGCAGAATGCACTGGATTGCAACATCACACAATAACCAAGACAATCCGTAAACATCAAGTAAGGTTTGAACGGTTCGGAAAGGTTGGATTTAAAATCCAAGCTATGGAAAGTGGCCAGAATACTAAGGATTATATTTTGAACGAGCAACAAGCAACATTGCTGATCACTTACTTACGAAATACAGAACCCGTAAAAGAGTTTAAGAAG
>NZ_JUPG01000074.1 GCF_001074825.1 Streptococcus pseudopneumoniae | reverse complement strand
TCGCCTTACCGTACTCAAGTACAGCTTGCGGCTAGCTTCCTAGTTTGCTCTTTGATTTTCATTAAGTATAAAACTAATAAGAATCACAATAAGCTCATTCATAAATGGTTACCTAAAGAAACTAAGAAAACGACTTCTAAAGAAGTCGTTTTCATCAAAAATTGGATTAACAACTATCATAAAAAATGCTTGAACTACAAGTCTCCCAGAGATTTTTTTGTTGCTAACTAACTTGAAATTTAGCGTTTGTATTTGAACGACAAGCCTAACACAGAGATGTTTTCTTATGTCTATAATTAGCTTTTATTTACTCAAGAAGTTCCAATTAAATTTCTTATAAAAAATTGTATAGCGATTTTGACTATTCTCGCTATGTTCATATAAAATTCCGTATTCTCCGTCACCTAAGTCTTGTAATGAATTATATGCAAATTCCCCACCTTGAATTAGATTATGCTTCAACCAAGTTAACTCGCCATTTTTCTCAACACGTGCCAAGTGAACTAGACCATCTTTTCGTTCGCGTCCTGGTCCAGCAGCATTGCTAAGAATAATATACTCTTTCCCATCATGCATAGTATGAATAGCTGACATTTGCACATAGGCATCTTTTACTTCTGGATAACGTTTGATTGTTTTCTCCCAAGTCACTCCACCATCTTTACTAGTAGCAACCTGAAGATCCCCAGTCAAGCCACGCATGAAGAGTTTGACATCACCATTATTTAATTGAAGAACAGTTGATTCTGTATTTTGAGCGCCACTATTATTCATATTAGACGAGTGGATGACACTATTTCCAACAGGTCGATTATCATTTGGGGCTTCTCCAGCATGCCAAGTTACCCCATGATCATCTGAATAAATTAGACGCGAAGACTGCGAACCACCTAAATGCGAAATACTGTTTGTTGTATAAGCTGGTACCAATATCCGTCCCTTATGCTTACCTGTACGTAATACAATACCTGTTCCAGGACCTGTTCCAAGGAATTTCATCCAATCTTGTCGAATCCCTGGTGTGATATCTTTCGGTGCAGACCATGTTTTACCATCATCATCACTATAAGACATCCATAAATAGCTAGTATTTGCAACTCTAAAAGGATTTTTCGTACTTTGTGCAAAGTAAACATTACCAATTAAATCCTTCCCTTTATACAAATCACCTTTGTCGCTATATCCTAGTTTTTTGGGATTTACTACAACATGATAATCTGTTTTTTGATTTTTAGAATTATAAACTTCACCATTTTCACGAATTGTATAATATCCTTTTTCGCCTGTTTTATATAAAATTTGATAAGTTTTATCCCCTATACGCTCGTATGCTTTTTCAGGTTTAGCAGGCATACCGAATACTGCTTTTCCTTCTGGGAACATATCATAAACCGAAAAGATTCTCTTAGTTTCCGGATCTTGAACTAATACCATATCAATATTTAATGGCGACGGAGCAGTTTTGTCTTTGGCATCTGGATTATCACGAAGATTAGAAATTGTTATTCTATCTCCCCACGTCTCTCCTCCGTCCTGACTTCGACGAACTACCATACCAATATCTCCCCAATCTGCGAATTGTAAACGTCTTTCATCCGCTCCGGCAATTAATGTGCCTTTATCTGTTTTTAGCAGTGCTGGAATTCGGTAAGTATTAATTCCATCCTTATTCAATCCACCATTTACACCACTTACAAAAACTTCCTTCTTCTCTGTAATTTTTGCACTTTCCGATGATTTCACTTCTAAATCCGCTACTTTAAATAATTGACTGCGTTTCCCTACTTCTTCAGGCGTCAAGGCACGATCATATACAGTCAGATTACGAACCTGAAGATTGGATCCCCACATTGTTTGGTTTGCTCTCTTAGTAGTTCCAATCTGAACCTGATTAACATCTGGCATATCTTGAATAAAACGACCAGATTTTGTATTTGTTCTAGATAAAACTCCATTGACATATAAACGAACTTGTCCATTTGGTTGGTCTACTTTTGGTCTTTCCACTGTGAAAGTAACCGAATTCCATTGACCAGGATTTACTTTAAGCGGTGCATCTGAATAACTTCCGTAGAAATGATTTCCATCAGCTCCTCGTGCTTCGACCATTGCAGTACCTTTATTAACAGACATACTGAAATATTCGTCTCTTTTCTTATCACTTGATACAGAAAAGAGATTATAGAATTGCGGAGCATTAGCATCTGGTTTAAACTCCATATGAATAGTCGCATTTTGAAGATGTTTCAACTTATCTAATGCTTCTGCCAAGTCAACTCTTTGCCCATTTCCAGCATTCGTAGCAAGGTCTTCTTTTTCAAATACAGTTTTAACATTCTTTAAATCTCTGGCAAAGTAATCACGTGGAGGAAGCACAACGTCATCTGCACTTCTAGTTTTTCCTGGAAGATTCTCTGTTTTTTCTCCTCTTCCTGCATTTGATTCTACTGGAAAATTTCTAGAATTTCCCCCTTGATTAATTGGCACTTCTTCTTTCAGACTTTCCTTTTTAATTTCACCTCCATTAACAATTGCTGAAGCTAATTTACTAGAATCTACTTCTATTATAGGTCCTGATACAGATGTTCTACTTTCTAAAGTAGTTTCAACCTTATTTGCATCAATATTAGTAGTGGTTTCTTGTGCTAATACTGGTGAAATACCAGACAAGACCGAGCCGATAACTATAGAAGCAACTCCGATAGTAAATTTTCTAATACCATATCGGTTTTTACGATTAATAAAACTCTGATTCATATAACTCCTCCGATGCTTTTGCTAAGCGATTTTTTTAAAATTTTTGAATTAGTTAAAAAGTTAGCACTGGAAAGCAATTCAACTAATACGATTGCTTATTCTTGATTAATCTATGACTCTCTAAAAGTAATTATTTTATTTCATAAAAATCTAGATTTTTCTTTATTATACAATAAAACAATATATTTTTCTATATTAATCTACAATAGATTCTATTTTCAGAAATATTTTTATACTTCTATATTCTTTAAAAGTACTTTCGACTTCTATAACAAAAAGAAAAATAATATATTCTCCAATGTCATTAAGTTAGGACTAAACTTTCTCCTTCAATAAAGAGTGTAAACGATAACCCCTGAGCCTTTTGTTTCATATTTTTCTCTTTTCGCTTTACAATTAGCTTGAACACCTTTACTGTATCGCGCTTGGAATTTTTTGAGCATAATCTTCGATGCGCGAGTCTGGTATAAAAAGATTTTGATTTTAGGAATTCTTTATTATGAATTTTAAAAATCGATAGATTAGACAAAAAAGCGAACAATACAGAATTCTGAGTGTCAGATAACTCGTTTTGTTCGCTTTTTATATTTAAGGCTAGACTTTTGTCCCAGACTCGGTTTATTTTATATAAACATAAGAGTTCAAAGAACAACTGAAGAAAAATTAACTGTCTTTTCGTTTATAAGTAATCATTACTCCAAGGATCGTTCCCACAAAACCAAATAAGATTGTTAGTAATGAAGAAGTCTCACCTGTATTTGGTAACATAGTCTGTTCATCGTTACCTACTGTCTTATCTAATTGATTAAATCCTGATCTCTCATTTGTAGATAACAGTTTAGGGGATAGAGAAAGTTCCTCGTTCTTTTTAGCTTCTATAGTTTTTTTAAATGGTGGATTGTCAATGGAGTGTCGGAAAGTCATCGCATAAATACTAGAATTATTAGTCTCAAAAATAATCTTTCCATCTTTTTGTTCGAATTCAATAGTGTGTAGTTTTCCTTCTGGATCTACAGCATAAACATTCTCAACGGACTGATCTGTAGCAAAAGTAACAAGGACTTTTCCTTCAGGTTTAACATATCTGCCATTTACATCCTTCAATTTGATATCAAATGCTTTGTAGTTTAATGAACTTAAATCACTAACTTGAACTTCTTGCATTTGAATATCTATCACATTTTTCAATACTTCTTCTGAAGCTTGAATTTGAATACTTCCTGTTTCATTTTTTAAAATACGTTGTGAACTAGCAATTTCTGTGATAACGTGCTTAGTTTCTGCTTCATCCTTACTGTCTTTATTATTTACTTGTTTATCAGTAGATTTCACTACTGAACTTCCTTCTCCTGCTGTAGATAATACTTCTGTATAATTTTCTACATCATACACAACACTAGTTACTGCATTCACTCCGCCTGTGAAGTCTGGAAGGTGATGAATCTCAGCATCCGCACCATTCACGCCACCTTTAAACTCTGGCTTAGCGACTGTAGGAGCTGGAGAATCACCTAATGTGGAGAGAACACCGCTATACTCTGGAACTTCTGTA
>NZ_JUPG01000073.1 GCF_001074825.1 Streptococcus pseudopneumoniae | reverse complement strand
CGGAAATCTAGTAGGAACACCAACAGTAGACAATTGGGAACCAAAAGAAGAAGAACGCACAGTAGAGATTCCAGTTAAAGTGAAGAATGGTGATGAAGAAGTTGTAGTGGATGTTCCAGTTACAATTCAACGTGATACAGATGGAGACGGCATTCCAGATGTGACTGATCCAGACGATGACAACGATGGAATTCCAGATACAGAAGATGCAAAT
>NZ_JUPG01000072.1 GCF_001074825.1 Streptococcus pseudopneumoniae | reverse complement strand
CTGGATTCGAACCAACGCATGAGGGAGTCAAAGTCCCTTGCCTTACCGCTTGGCTATACCCCAATAATATAAAATAGGCGAGTGATGGGGATCGAACCCACGCATGCCAGAGCCACAATCTGGTGTGTTAACCACTTCACCACACCCGCCATAATTCTATTAACACGGGCAGTAGGAATTGAACCCACACTGAAGGTTTTGGAGACCTTAGTTCTACCTTTAAACTATGCCCGTAAAATGGAAGGGGAGGGATTCGAACCCCCGAACCCGAAGGAGCGGATTTACAGTCCGCCGCGTTTAGCCTCTTCG
>NZ_JUPG01000071.1 GCF_001074825.1 Streptococcus pseudopneumoniae | reverse complement strand
AATGAAAATCAAAGAGCAAACTAGGAAGCTAGCCGCAGGCTGTACTTGAGTACGGTAAGGCGACGCTGACATGGTTTGAATTTGATTTTCGAAGAGTATTAGAAGATTTTTTCATCATAAAAGGGCATATTATTAGGTTTTTAAACACCTGACAATATGCCTTTTTCTAACTTTAAAGACTTTTTCCCAATCTTTATTATTCTACTCGCTAAATCTTAAAAAATAGCCATCTGGATCCAAAACTGCAAATTCGTGAGGGTAAATAAAGCTATCTCCCACTCGAAATTCTCTTTTGGTCAGCGGACGATGGATAGGATAGTCAGCTTCCAGCAGTTTTTGGTGGAGCTGAGGAACATCTTCAATGCCGAAGGAAATATTGACACCGCGCCCGAAAGGATAGGTCAGCTGAGCTAATTCTTCTGCGCTGCCTTCTTCTAGCATAAGTTGGCAGTCTTCAAGCGAGAGGAAGAGAAATTTCTCCTCTGGACGCTCGTATTCGACAGAAAATCCCAGCAGGTCGCAGTAGAAGTGGCGTGATTTTTCGATGTCAGATACTACAAATTCAGGAATGACAGCTTGATAGTCCATTCGTTTTCTCCTTAGAGTTCAATCTCCATGACAATGGGTGTGTGGTCTTGGCGAGCACCTGAGTCAATCATATCAGATTTAGTTACCTTGTCAGCGATGCGGTTACTTGTGAGCCAGTAGTCGATTCTCCAGCCTGTATTGTTGATTTTAGAAGTCTTGCTGCGCTGTGCCCACCAAGTGTAGCGTTCTGGAACATCGCCGTGAATGTGGCGGAAGGTGTCCGTAAATCCAGTTGCCAAGAGGTTGGTAAATCCAGAACGTTCCTCGTCGGTAAATCCTGGTGAACGGCGGTTGCTAGCAGGATTTGCAAGGTCGATTTCATTGTGGGCTACGTTGTAGTCGCCGGTCGCAAGGACTGGTTTTTCTTTGTCTAGTTCAGCTAAATACTCCGCATATTTGACATCCCAGACTTGACGTTCTTCCAAGCGTTTGAGACCATCACCAGCATTTGGAGTGTAAACTTGCGTTACGAAAAATTCATCAAATTCCAAGGTGATGATGCGGCCTTCCAAGTCCATGGTAGAAGGGGCACCGATTTCTGGGAAAGTGACAGTAGGTGTAAGTTCTTTCTTATAAAGGAACATGGTTCCAGCATAGCCTTTACGAGCAGGCTCTTGGGAAGAACGCCACGTGTTTTCGTAGCCTGGGAAGAGTTCTTCTAAAATTTCCAAGTGTTTCTTTGTAGGCCCCTTGGCAGAAAGCTTGGTTTCTTGGATAGCAATGATATCAGCATTTTCTGCCACAAGGGTTTGTAGGACTTCTTGGGACAATTTGGCACGAGCTGAGTCACTAGTTAGGGCAGCATTGAGGGAATCAATATTCCATGAGATAAGTTTCATAAAGTTACCTTTTTCATTCAGATTATAGATTTTATTATACCAAAAAAAGGTCTATTTCCCCAACGTATGGTTTGAAAAATCACCCTCTTTCGTTTATAATTAAGAATGATTATATGAAAGGGAGTGAAAATAAATGAAATTTTACTCATATGACTATGTGCTTAGCCAAATCAGTCAGCAAAATGGCATCATGATTGGCTTTGGAATTGTTCTCCTAGCTATCACAGGATTTTTTGCTTTTAAAGCCTATCGAGATAAAAAGGGGACTAAGTTTCGGGAATTGGTCATGATTTTGGCCTTGACCTTGGTGGCCATGCTTTTGGTGACAATCTCAAAATACCAGACCAATCAAGCCTCTAACAACCAATTTCAAACCTCCCTTCATTTCATCGAGCTTGTTTCCAAAGACTTGGGAGTGGATAAATCAGAAGTTTATGTCAATACTTCTGCAGATACGGATGGAGCGCTTGTCAAGGTAGGTCCAAATTTCTACCGCGCCATGAACGGGAGCCAACCAGACAAGTATCTTTTAGAGAAATTAGAATTGAATCAAACAGACGCTATTGAATTGGTGGAGGTAAACAAATGACACTCAATTATATGGAAATTTTAATCAAACTGGCCTTGGGGCTCTTCTCGCTTGTTTTTGTTATCAATGTGACAGGAAAGGGGAACCTAGCACCTAACTCTGCGACAGACCAAATTCAGAACTATGTTCTCGGTGGTATCATCGGTGGGGTGATTTACAATAGTTCTATCAGCATTCTCCAGTATGCAGTGATTTTGATGATGTGGACGATTTTGGTCTTGACCCTCAAGTGGCTCAATAACAATGTTCGTTTTGTCAAACGCTTGATTGATGGAAAACCAACTCTCCTTATCAAAAATGGGCAGATTGACCCAGAAGCCTGTCGTTCAGTTGGCTTGTCTGCATCGGATGTAGCTCTCAAACTTCGTAGCCAAGGGATTTTCCAGATGAAACAGGTCAAATGCGCTGTGCAGGAGCAAAATGGCCAACTCATCGTGGTCCAAATGGGGGATGAAAATCCTAAGTATCCAGTTGTGACTGACGGTGTGATCCAAGTCGATGTTTTGGAATCGATTGGCCGTAGCGAAGAGTGGCTGCTTGATAATCTAAGCAAACAAGGACATGACAATGTAGCCAATATCTTTATCGCTGAGTATGACAAGGGTGCGGTCACAGTCGTAACCTATGAATAAGAAAAACCTGGGGTCTTGGCCTCAGGTTTCTATTTGCAATCAGAAAGGGATGTTATGTCCATTATTCAAAAACTTTGGTGGTTTTTCAAGTTAGAAAAACGCCGTTATTTAGTCGGGATTGTGGCTCTGGTCTTGGTTTCCGTCCTCAACCTCATTCCCCCAATGGTTATGGGGAGGGTCATTGATGCCATCACATCGGGGCAATTAACCCAGCAGGACCTCCTTCTTGCCCTATTTTACTTGCTTCTTGCAGCCTTTGGGATGTACTATCTGCGCTATGTTTGGCGTATGTATATCCTCGGTACTTCCTACCGTTTGGGACAGATTATGCGCTCTCGCTTATTTGAGCATTTCACAAAAATGTCTCCAGCCTTTTATCAAACCTATAGGACGGGGGACCTGATGGCACACGCAACCAACGATATCAATGCCTTAACGCGTCTGGCAGGGGGAGGGGTTATGTCAGCGGTTGATGCCTCAATCACAGCTTTAGTGACCTTGTTGACCATGCTCTTTATCATTTCATGGCAGATGACCTTGGTTGCCATTCTTCCCCTGCCTTTCATGGCTTATGCGACCAGTCGTCTAGGGAGAAAGACCCACAAGGCCTTTGGCGAATCCCAAGCTGCCTTTTCCGAACTTAATAACAAGGTACAGGAGTCTGTATCAGGTATTAAAGTGACCAAGTCTTTCGGTTACCAGGCGGACGAGTTGAAGTCCTTTCAGGCAGTCAATGAATTGACCTTCCAAAAGAACCTGCAAACCATGAAATACGATAGTCTCTTTGACCCCATGGTTCTCTTGTTTGTTGGTTCATCCTATGTGTTAACCCTCTTGGTCGGCTCCTTGATGGTTCAGGAAGGGAAGATTACAGTTGGAAATCTAGTAACCTTTATCAGCTATTTGGATATGTTGGTTTGGCCTCTCATGGCCATTGGTTTCCTCTTTAATATCACTCAAAGAGGAAAGGTTTCCTACCAGCGGATTGAGGAACTTTTGTTTCAGGAATCACCTGTACAAGACCCTGAGTTTCCTTTATATGGCATTGAAAACGGGCGCCTGCAGTATGATATTGATAGCTTTGCCTTTGAAAATGAGGAAACACTGACGGATATTCACTTCAGTTTAGAAAAAGGTCAAACACTGGGGTTGGTCGGTCAGACAGGCTCTGGGAAAACGTCCTTGATCAAGCTCCTCTTGCGTGAATACGATGTGGACAAGGGAGCCATTTATCTAAATGGTCACGATATTCGGGACTATCGTCTGACAGATCTTCGTAGTCTTATGGGCTATGTTCCTCAGGACCAGTTTCTCTTTGCGACCTCTATCTTAGACAATATCCGCTTTGGAAATCCGAACTTGCCACTTTCAGCGGTCGAGGAAGCGACTAAGCTAGCTCAAGTTTACCAAGATATTGTGGATATGCCCCAAGGATTTGATACGTTGATTGGTGAAAAGGGAGTCAGTCTTTCTGGTGGTCAAAAGCAACGGCTGGCCATGAGTCGGGCGATGATTTTAGACCCAGATATTTTGATTTTAGATGATTCTTTGTCAGCTGTGGATGCCAAGACAGAGTATGCGATTATCGACAATCTTAAGGAGACGAGAAAGGAAAAGACAACCATTATTACGGCTCATCGCCTCAGTGCAGTTGTCCATGCAGATCTGATTTTAGTCCTGCAAAATGGTCAAATTATCGAACGAGGCAGGCACGAAGACCTACTAGCTATGGATGGCTGGTATGCCCAAACCTACCAGTCTCAGCAGTTGGAAATGAAAGGAGAAGAAGATGCAGAATAAGAAAGAACAATGGGCTGTATTGAAGCGCTTGATGTCCTATCTCAAGCCTTACGGCCTCTTGACCTTTTTGGCACTCAGTTTTCTCCTAGCGACGACGGTCATTAAAAGCCTTATTCCCCTTGTGGCTTCCCACTTTATTGACCAGTATCTCAGCAATCTCAACCAACTTGCTGTGAGCGTTTTGCTGGCCTACTATGGCCTTTATATCCTACAAACTCTGGTCCAGTATGTCGGCAATCTTCTCTTTGCGCGCGTGTCTTACAGTATTGTTAGGGATATTCGTCGGGATGCCTTTGCCAATATGGAAAAGCTGGGCATGTCTTATTTTGACAAGACGCCAGCAGGCTCCATCGTCTCTCGTTTGACCAATGATACTGAGACCATCAGCGATATGTTTTCAGGGATTTTATCTAGCTTTATCTCAGCAGTTTTCATCTTTCTGACAACTCTTTATACCATGTTGGTATTGGATTTTCGTTTGACTGCTTTGGTTCTGCTCTTTCTCCCCTTAATTTTTCTTTTGGTCAATCTCTATCGGAAAAAATCAGTGAAAATCATTGAGAAAACCAGAAGTCTCTTGTCAGATATCAATAGTAAGCTGACAGAGAATATCGAGGGAATCAGGATTATCCAGGCCTTTAATCAAGAGAAGCGCCTGCAGGCAGAATTTGATGAGATTAACCAAGAACACTTGGTCTATGCCAACCGATCTGTAGCCTTGGATGCCCTCTTTTTGCGCCCTGCCATGAGTTTGCTGAAACTGCTTGGATATGCAGTCTTGATGGCTTATTTTGGCTACCGTGGTCTTTCTATCGGGATAACGGCCGGAACCATGTATGCCTTTATCCAGTACATCAATCGCCTCTTTGATCCCTTGATTGAGGTGACGCAAAACTTTTCAACCCTTCAAACGTCCATGGTGTCTGCAGGCCGTGTCTTTGCCTTGATTGACGAGAAGACCTATGAGCCTCATCAAAAAGATGGGCAATCTGAGATTAAAGAAGGTAATATACGTTTTGAACATGTGTGCTTCTCATATGACGGTAAACACCAGATTCTGGATGATATTTCCTTTTCAGTTAACAAGGGTGAAGCCATTGCCTTTGTAGGTCATACGGGTTCAGGGAAATCGTCTATTATCAATGTCCTCATGCGTTTTTATGAATTCCAGTCAGGGCGAGTTCTCTTGGATGGGGTGGATATTAGGGATTTCAATCAGGAAGAGCTGAGAAAGAACATCGGTCTGGTCTTGCAGGATCCCTTCCTCTATCATGGGACCATTAAGTCCAATATCGCCATGTACCAAGAGATCAGTGATGACCAGGTCCAGGCTGCAGCAGCCTTCGTGGATGCAGATTCCTTTATCCAAGAACTTCCTCAGGGTTATGATTCCCCTGTTTCTGAGCGTGGTTCGAGCTTCTCTACTGGGCAGCGCCAGCTTCTTGCTTTTGCTAGAACAGTAGCCAGTCAGCCTAAAATTCTGATTTTGGATGAAGCGACAGCCAATATTGACTCTGAAACAGAAAGTTTGGTTCAAGCTTCTCTGGCTAAGATGAGACAGGGACGGACAACCATTGCCATTGCTCACCGCCTTTCTACCATCCAAGACGCCAACTGTATCTATGTTTTGGACAAGGGGCGCATTATCGAGAGTGGAACCCATGAGGAACTCTTGGCTTTGGGAGGAACCTATCACAAGATGTATAGCTTGCAGGCGGGTGCCATGGCCTAATACTCTTTGAAAATCTATTCAAGCCATGTCAGTTTTATCTGCAACCTCAAAGCTATATTTTGAGCAGCCTGCGTCTAGCTTTCTAGAGTATGAGAATGAAATCCTTCAAATTACAGATTTCTTTCACCGCCTTTTCCATTTTGTGGTATAATGAAAAATGTTGACAAATAGTATAATAAAAACAAAGGAGAAACAGCATGCTGAAATGGGAAGACTTGCCCGTGGAAATGAAATCAAGCGAGGTTGAGTCTTACTACCAGCTTGTCTCTAAAAGGAAGGGTTCGCTGATTTTCAAGCGTTGTTTGGACTGGATTTTGGCCTTGGTTGTACTGGTTCTGACCTCTCCCATCTTTCTCATTTTGAGCATTTGGATCAAGTTGGATAGCAAGGGGCCAGTTATTTACAAGCAAGAGCGCGTGACCCAGTACAATCGACCTTTCAAGATTTGGAAGTTCCGTACCATGGTGACGGATGCGGATAAAAAAGGAAGTCTGGTGACTTCTGCTAACGATAGCCGCATTACCAAAGTTGGAAATTTCATCCGCCGTGTGCGCTTGGATGAACTGCCTCAGCTGGTCAATGTCCTTAAAGGCGAGATGTCCTTTGTTGGGACACGACCTGAAGTGCCACGTTACACAGAGCAGTATAGCCCTGAAATGATGGCAACCTTGCTTTTACCAGCAGGGATTACCTCTCCAGCCAGCATCAACTACAAGGATGAGGACACTATCATCAGTCAAATGACGGAGAAAGGTCTGTCGGTTGACCAAGCCTATGTCGAACACGTCCTTCCTGAAAAGATGCGCTATAACCTCGACTATCTCCGAGAATTTAGTTTCCTTGGAGACATCAAAATCATGTTTCAAACCGTGTTTGAAGTACTAAAATAAAGTAGTCATGAGAAAATGAGTACAGATAAAGGAGCAAATCAATGCCAAATTACAATATTCCATTTTCACCACCTGATATTACGGAAGCTGAAATTGCTGAAGTAGCAGATACCCTACGTTCTGGTTGGATCACAACAGGTCCTAAGACAAAAGAACTAGAACACCGCTTGTCTCAATACACACAGACGCCTAAGACTGTCTGCCTCAACTCTGCAACTGCCGCTCTTGAGTTGATTTTGCGTGTTTTGGAAGTGGGGCCTGGTGATGAAGTCATCGTTCCAGCCATGACCTATACAGCTTCATGTAGTGTCATCACTCACGTAGGAGCAACTCCTGTCATGGTGGATATCCAAGCAGATACTTTTGAAATGGACTATGACTTGCTGGAGCAAGCCATTACTGAAAAGACTAAGGTGATTATTCCGGTTGAGCTTGCGGGGATTGTTTGCGACTATGACCGTTTGTTCCAAGTTGTGGAAAAGAAACGTGACTTGTTTGTAGCGTCTAGCAAGTGGCAAAAAGCCTTTAACCGTATTGTGATTGTTTCTGACAGTGCCCATGCTTTGGGATCGACTTATAAAGGGCAACCAGCTGGTTCTATCGCTGACTTTACTTCCTTCTCATTCCATGCCGTTAAGAACTTTACAACGGCAGAAGGTGGAAGTGCGACTTGGAAAGCCAATCCAACGATTGACGACGAAGAGATGTACAAGGAATTCCAAATCCTTTCCCTTCACGGGCAAACTAAAGACGCTCTTGCCAAGATGCAACTGGGTTCATGGGAATACGATATCGTCACACCAGCCTACAAGTGCAATATGACAGATATCATGGCTTCGCTTGGTTTGGTACAATTGGACCGTTACCCTGGTTTACTAGAACGTCGTAAGGAGATAGTGGACCGCTATGATCGTGGTTTTTCAGGTTCTCGTATCCATCCATTGGCACATAAGACTGATACTGTCGAATCTTCACGCCACCTCTACATCACCCATGTAGAAGGAGCGAGCTTAGAAGAACGCAATCTTATCATTCAAGAATTAGCCAAAGCAGGAATTGCAAGCAATGTACACTACAAACCGCTTCCGCTCTTGACAGCCTATAAGAATCTTGGCTTTGATATGGCGAACTATCCTAAGGCCTATGCCTTCTTTGAAAATGAAATTACGCTTCCTCTTCACACTAAACTAAGTGATGAAGAAGTGGACTATATCATTGAGACTTTCAAAACAGTTTCTGAAAAAGTACTAGCTTCATCAAAAAAATTGTAAAAAAGTCTTGACAAAGGAAAAACAAAGTATTAAAATAAGTTCAATAAATCAGAAAAGTAACTATTTTTTATCTTCAGGGAGCCTGTGGTGGTTGTGAACAGGTGGTTGAAAGTAGTGAAAGTGGGCTGATTTTAAAAATGAATTTGAAACAATGAAAATTCGGTGCGCACACCTTATAGTGCAACTTGTTGTTAGACAAGGCAGAGATGTAAAGGGAATAGTCCCTTTATAATTGAGGTGGCACCGCGTTATAAACGCCCTCACACGGAATTTAATTCTGTGTGTGGGCTTTTTTCATATCTTGGAACCAATACAGAAAGAGGAAAATTTTATGACAACTAAAGGTTATTTTGGACAATTTGGTGGTAGTTTTGTACCGGAGCCGATTCAGGCTTTGTTGGATGAGTTGGAAGTGACATTTGACAAGTACAAGGATGATCCAGAATTTTTGGCAGAATTTCGCCATTACTTGAAGGACTATTCGGGTCGTGAAACACCGCTCTATTTTGCAGAAAGTTTGACAGAGCACCTAGGTGGAGCTAAGATTTATCTCAAACGTGAAGACCTTAACCACCTTGGTTCTCACAAGCTCAACAATGTTTTAGGACAAATTCTTTTGGCTAAACGCATGGGCAAAAAACGAGTGATTGCGGAAACAGGAGCTGGTCAGCACGGTGTTGCGACAGCAGCGGCTGCAGCCAAGTTTGGTATGGCCTGTGATGTCTACATGGGGGCAGAGGATGTGGAACGTCAACGTCTCAATGTTTTCCGTATGGAGATGATGGGAGCAACTGTTCACGCAGTTGAAACAGGGACTCGTACCCTCAAAGATGCTGTTGACGCAGCTTTTGGAGCATGGATGAATGACCTTGAAGCCTTCTATGTTTTGGGATCTGCTGTGGGTCCTCACCCATATCCAACCATTGTCCACGAGTTTCAAAAGGTCATCAGTGAAGAATCTCGCCGTCAAATCTTAGAAAAAGAAGGTCGTTTACCAGACTACGTTATTGCCTGTGTAGGTGGTGGTTCTAATGCTATTGGTGCTTTTTCTCAGTATGTGGCTGATGAAGAAGTTAAATTGGTTGGGGTTGAAGCTGCTGGTCACGGACTTGATACAGACAAGCACGCAGCTACTATGACAAAAGGTAGTATCGGAATTGTCGACGGCATGAAGACTTATGCAGTCTTTAAGGAAGATGGAGAGCTAGCTCCAGTTTACTCTATCTCAGCTGGATTGGACTATCCAGGGGTTGGCCCAGAACACGCCTACTTTAAAGATTCAGGTCGCGTGGAATATGTGGCTGCGACAGACGAAGAAGCGGTTCAAGCCTTGCTCCTCCTCAGCAAGACTGAAGGAATTATCCCAGCGATTGAAAGTTCGCACGCTATCGCAGAAGCAGTTAAACGTGCACCGAAACTAAGTAAAGACGACATTATCATCATCAATGTCTCTGGTCGTGGAGACAAGGACGTAGCTGCGATTGCAGACTACCTAGAAGCTAAGAAATAATAGATGGAAAAATTATAGTCCTTTCTCTCACAGAGAGCTTGTGGTTGCTGAAAACAAGCAGAGAAAGCTGTAAGGTTGGGTCCATCTAAAACGAGAGAAGAAAACATAATTCTCAAGGGAGTGCCCTTTATCGCACAGCCTGTTACAGGAGGTTTCTGAGACAGGAATGAGAGATAGGAGAAATCCTATAATTGAGGTGGCACCGCGAATTTCGTCCTCACGCAAGTTGTTTTGCGTGGGGATTTTTCATACAGTCACCACGGACTAGAAGTAGAACTGAAAGGGAAATTACAATGGAACGAATCATTCATGGAGATGTCTTATCACCAATCTTGGCTTATATGCGCCTAAAGGGGCAACACAAGGTTATCTTAGAGAGTATTCCGAGAGACAAGGAAACAGCTCGTTTTTCGATCCTAGCCTATAATCCAGTTTTTGAGATTAAGTTTGAAAATGGAGTTCTTTATCAAAATGGGCAAGTGATTGATCGGGATCCCTTGGATTTCCTTTATCAAGTAACTCATAAGAGCCAGCACCATTCAGACCTACCTTTTGGTGGAGGAGCCATTGGTTTTGTGGGTTACGATATGATTTCTCTTTATGAAGAAATTGGTCAAATCCCTGAGGATACCATTGGGACACCAGATATGCATTTCTTTGTCTATGAAAGCTACATGGTCTTTGACCACAAGAAGGAAAAAATTCATGTCATCGAGGATGCTCTCTATAGCGAGCGCAGCCAAGAAGACTTGGAAGAAGCCTTGAACCAAGTGCTTGAGGAATTACGCATTCCTGCTCCAAATGAATTTGAAGACTTGGATCTATCTCCACTGGACTTCAAACCGCATATTGCTCCTCAGAAGTTTGAGGAAATGGTGGAAACCGCTCGTGATTTGATTCGTAATGGAGATATGTTCCAATGCGTGCTCAGTCAGCGCTTCTCAGCAGAAGTTACTGGAAATCCATTTGACTTCTACAGAAATCTCCGCGTGACTAATCCTTCTAATTACCTTTATTTCTATGATTTTGGTGATTATCAAATCATCGGTGCCAGTCCAGAAAGTTTGGTTTCTGTCAAAAATAGTATCGTGACAACTAATCCGATTGCGGGTACACGACCAAGAGGGGCCACGGATGAAGAGGACAAGGCTTTGGCGACGGACCTCCTTTCGGATGAAAAGGAAACAGCAGAACATCAAATGTTAGTGGACTTGGGCCGTAACGATATTGGCCGCATCTCTGAAACGGCAAGTGTTCAAGTTACCAAGTATATGGAAGTGGAGTTCTTCCGCTATGTCATGCATTTGACCAGTGTGGTCAAGGGGCGTTTGCTTCCAGAACTCACTGCCATGGATGCCTTGAAAGCTACACTTCCAGCTGGAACAGTTTCAGGAGCACCAAAGATTCGAGCCATGAGACGTATCTATGAACTGGAAACGGAAAAACGGGGCGTATACGCAGGAGCAATCGGCTACTTGTCTGCGACGGGTGATATGGATTTAGCCATTGCCATCCGAACGATGATTCTCAAAAATCAAACAGCCTATGTGCAGGCTGGGGCAGGGATTGTCTACGACTCCATCGCCCAAAACGAATACCAAGAAACCATTAACAAAGCTAAATCTATGACTAGAATTGGAGAACTAAGACCATGATTTTATTGATTGATAACTATGATTCTTTTACCTATAACTTGGCCCAATACATTGGGAATTTTGCAGAAGTTCAGGTTTTGAGAAATGATGATCCCAAGCTGTATGAAGAAGCTGAAAAAGCAGATGGTCTGGTCTTTTCTCCTGGTCCTGGTTGGCCAGTTGATGCTGGAAAGATGGAAGATATGATTCGTGACTTTGCTGGTAAGAAGCCGATTCTTGGGATTTGTTTGGGTCACCAAGCCATTGCAGAAGTCTTTGGTGGTAAGTTAGGCTTGGCTCCAAAAGTCATGCATGGGAAACAGAGCAATATCAACTTTGAAGCGCCATCTGTTTTGTATCAAGGCATTGAGGATGGCCGTGCGGTCATGCGTTACCACAGTATTTTGATTGAAGAAATGCCAGAAGACTTTGAAGTGACAGCTCGTTCTACTGATGACCAAGCCATCATGGGGATTCAACACAAAACACTTCCAATTTATGGCTTCCAGTACCATCCAGAAAGTATCGGAACGCCTGACGGCTTGTCTTCTATTCGGAATTTTATCGAGCAGGTTGTAAAGTGAGGAAACTAGGATGAAAGAGATTATTGAAAAACTAGCAAAATTTGAAAATTTATCAGGTGTGGAAATGACGGATGTCATTGAGCGTATCGTAACTGGGCGTGTAACTGAAGCGCAGATTGCTTCTCTCCTTTTGGCACTTAAGATGAAGGGGGAAACACCTGAAGAACGCACAGCCATTGCCCAAGTCATGAGAGGACATGCCCAACACATTCCAACTGAAATTCATGATGCCATGGACAACTGTGGTACAGGTGGGGACAAGTCTTTCAGCTTTAACATCTCTACAACTGCAGCCTTTGTCTTGGCTGGTGGCGGTGTTCACATGGCAAAACACGGTAACCGTTCGATTTCTTCTAAATCTGGTTCTGCAGATGTCCTTGAAGCCTTGGGCATCAACCTAGACCTAAAACCAGCTGAACTAGGTAAGGTCTTTGATAAAACTGGCATCGTCTTTCTCTTTGCTAAACATATGCACCCAGCCATGAAATACATCATGCCAGCTCGTTTGGAATTGGGAATTCCAACGATTATGAACTTGACTGGTCCACTGATTCATCCAATGGCCTTGGAAACACAGCTTCTTGGAATTAGTCGTCCAGAACTTCTAGAAAGTACAGCTCAGGTTTTGAAAAATATGGGTCGCAAACGTGCTATCGTGGTTGCTGGGCCAGAAGGACTGGATGAAGCTGGCTTGAATGGAACAACCAAGATTGCTCTTCTGGAAAATGGCGAAATCACCTTGTCAAGCTTTACTCCAGAGGATTTGGGAATGGAACGCTACGCTATCGAAGATATTCGTGGAGGCAATGCTCAGGAAAATGCAGAAATTTTGCTCAGCGTTCTGAAAAATGAACCAAGTCCATTCTTGGAAACGACAGTTTTAAATGCTGGTCTTGGTTTCTATGCTAATGGTAAAGTAGCTAGTATCAAGGAAGGAGTTGCCTTAGCTCGTCAAGTCATTGCTAGTGGCAAGGCCCTTGAAAAACTCAGACTGTTACAGGAGTACCAAAAATGAGTCAGGAATTTTTAGCACGAATTTTGGAGCAGAAGACGCGTGAGGTTGAGCAGATGGAGCTGGAGGAAATCCAGCCCCTGCGCCAGACCTATCGCTTGGCAGAATTTTTGAAGAATCATCAGGAACGCTTGCAGGTAATCGCTGAAGTCAAGAAAGCTAGCCCTAGTCTGGGAGATATCAATCTCGATGTGGATATTGTGCAACAGGCCCAGATTTATGAAGCGAACGGAGCAGTGATGATTTCTGTTCTGACAGATGAAGTTTTCTTTAAAGGACATTTGGATTATCTACGGGAGATTTCCAGTCAGGTACAGATTCCGACGCTTAACAAGGACTTTATTATCGATGAAAAGCAAATCATCCGCGCTCGCAATGCAGGTGCGACAGTTATCTTGCTCATTGTGGCAGCCTTGTCCGAGGAACGCCTCAAGGAACTTTATGACTATGCGACAGAGCTTGGTCTGGAAGTCTTGGTGGAAACTCACAATCTAGCTGAACTAGAGGTAGCTCACCTCCTTGGAGCTCAAATTATCGGGGTCAATAACCGCAACTTGACCACCTTTGAAGTTGACTTGCAGACCAGTGTAGCTTTGGCTAAACATTTCAAAGATGATTGCTTGTACATTTCTGAATCTGCTATTTTCACAGGGCAGGATGCGGAACGAGTAGCACCATATTTTAACGGAATTTTAGTTGGGACAGCTCTCATGCAGGCAGAAGATGTGGCCCAGAGAATCAAGGAGTTGCAGATTGACAAAGGTTAAAATTTGTGGACTATCGACCAAAGAAGCGGTGGAAACAGCCGTTTCAGCAGGAGCCGACTACATCGGTTTTGTCTTCGCACCTAGTAAAAGACAGGTGACCTTGGATCAGGCTGCTGAGCTGGCAAAGCTTATTCCTTCGGATGCCAAAAAGGTTGGTGTATTTGTTTCACCAAGTCGAGCTCAACTGCTAGAAGCGATTGACAAAGTTGGCTTGGACTTGGTTCAAGTTCACGGTCAGGTGGCAGATGATTTATTTGAGAATTTACCTTGTGCCAGTATTCAGGCTGTGCAGGTGGATGGAGAGGGTCATGTGCCCAATTCTCAGGCAGACTATCTACTCTTTGATGCCCCTGTGGCTGGGAGTGGCCATACCTTTGACTGGGCTCAACTGGATACGATTGGACTAACTCAGCCTTTTTTTATCGCAGGTGGGCTTAATGAAGACAATGTAGTAAAAGCAATTCAACACTTTACTCCCTATGCAGTAGATGTATCGAGCGGAGTGGAGACAGATGGACAAAAAGATCATGAAAAGATTAGAAGATTTATAGAGAGGGTAAAGAATGGCATATCAAGAACCAAATAAAGATGGATTTTACGGAAAATTCGGCGGACGTTTCGTCCCAGAAACATTGATGACAGCAGTTTTGGAGTTGGAGAAGGCCTACCGTGAAAGTCAGGCAGACCCAAGTTTCCAAGAGGAATTAAACCAACTCTTGCGCCAGTATGTGGGACGTGAAACTCCCCTTTACTACGCAAAAAATTTGACCCAGCATATCGGCGGAGCCAAGATTTATCTCAAACGGGAAGACCTTAACCATACAGGGGCCCACAAGATTAACAATGCCTTGGGACAAGTTCTTCTGGCTAAACGCATGGGTAAAAAGAAAATTATCGCAGAAACAGGTGCTGGTCAGCACGGTGTGGCAACTGCAACTGCTGCAGCCCTCTTTAACATGGAATGTACCATCTATATGGGTGAAGAGGATGTTAAACGCCAAGCCCTCAATGTGTTCCGTATGGAGCTTTTAGGAGCCAAGGTTGAGGCTGTAACAGATGGTTCGCGCGTGCTCAAGGATGCGGTCAATGCAGCCCTTCGTTCATGGGTAGCTAATATCGATGATACCCACTATATCCTTGGTTCTGCCTTGGGCCCTCATCCTTTCCCAGAAATCGTTCGTGACTTCCAAAGTGTCATTGGTCGAGAGGCTAAACAACAGTACCGCGACTTGACAGGTCAAGACCTACCAGATGCCTTAGTAGCCTGTGTTGGTGGTGGTTCTAATGCCATCGGTCTCTTCCATCCATTTGTAGAAGATGAGTCTGTAGCTATGTATGGAGCTGAAGCAGCAGGGCTTGGTGTGGATACAGAGCACCACGCAGCTACCTTGACTAAGGGTCGCCCAGGTGTCCTTCACGGTTCCCTTATGGATGTGCTCCAAGATGCCCATGGTCAAATTCTTGAAGCCTTCTCTATTTCAGCAGGTTTGGACTATCCTGGTATCGGTCCAGAACATTCTCACTACCACGATATTAAACGTGCCAGCTATGTTCCTGTGACGGATGAAGAAGCCTTGGAAGGATTCCAACTCTTGTCTCGTGTGGAAGGGATTATCCCAGCCTTGGAATCTAGTCATGCTATCGCCTTTGCGGTGAAATTAGCCAAAGAACTGGGTCCAGACAAGTCCATGATTGTCTGTCTATCAGGTCGTGGTGACAAGGATGTAGTTCAAGTCAAAGACCGCTTGGAAGCAGATGCAGCAAAGAAGGGAGAAGCTCATGCCTAAGACACTAACAGAAAAATTAAATGCTATTAAAGCGACTGGGAAAGGAATTTTTGTTCCCTATATCATGGCTGGAGACCACGAGAAAGGTTTGGGTGGTCTCGCTGAAACAATCCACTTTTTAGAAGATTTGGGTGTTTCAGCTATTGAAGTGGGCATTCCCTTTTCAGACCCTGTTGCAGATGGACCTGTTATCGAAGAAGCTGGCTTGCGCAGTTTAGCCCGCGGGACCTCTACCCAGGCTTTGGTTGAAACCTTGAAGCATGTAGAAACTGAAGTGCCACTAGTCATCATGACCTACTTTAACCCTCTCTTTCAGTACGGTGTGGAGAACTTTGTCAGAGATTTGGCAGATACAGCGGTCAAAGGCTTGATTATTCCAGACCTACCTCATGAACATGCTAACTTTGTAGAGCCATTTTTGGTAGATACAGACATTGCCTTGATACCCCTAGTTAGTTTGACAACAGGACTTGAGCGCCAGAAAGAGTTGATTGAAGGGGCAGAAGGATTCGTCTATGCCGTTGCCATCAATGGGGTGACAGGGAAATCAGGCAATTACCGTGCAGACTTGGACAAGCACTTGGCACAATTGCATCAAGTGGCCGACATCCCCGTCTTGACAGGTTTTGGTGTATCTAGTCAAGCCGATGTAGAACGCTTCAATGCGGTGTCAGATGGCGTTATCGTCGGTTCGAAAATTGTAAAAGCTCTCCACCAAGGAGAGCCGATTCAGGACTTTATCAAACAAGCAGTAGCTTACCAAAAATAATCACACAAGTAGCAAGTAAGAGGAAAGGCACGAAAGGAAGTCTTTCCTTTTTCTTTTGCAGGAGAAAAGCTAGAATTCCTGTTGCAGAAGCAAACTGAATCAAGATCAGTAACTCCGTTACGCTAAAGACGAGAGAGCAGGAAGCTAAAAAGAGGAAATCCCCTGCACCCATGCGGATATCGATAAAATGAGCCAAAATTCCAAGGACAAGGAAGAAGACCATGACCAGATTCCAGCTAGAGACGGCCATTAGGATTAGGTGGAAAGTCATCCAGACCAGTAAGGGATATTCCTGATGGCGAAAGTCGTAGATGCCCAAGGTTAAGCCAGTAGTTATCAGGATGACTTGTCCTGAGGAAAGAAAGCCCCAAGCCCAAGCCAGAAAGAGGAATCCCAAGCCCAATTCAAAAAGTGCATACCAGAATGGATAGCGAACCTTGCAGTAGCGGCAGCGAAAGCGATTGAAGAGCTGAGAGAGGATAGGAATCAAATCTAAGGGACGCAAGAGAGTCTGACAGGAATCGCAGTGGCTAGCTGGTCGAATAATGGATTGCTCAGGAAAACGGTCAATAACCAAACCTAGAAAGGAAGCGAGAATGCTCCCGACAAGAAAAAAATAAATATCAATCATACTTATCTATTCGTAAAAAATAGGAGAAGTAGTATAATAGAGAAACATAAACAAGATAGTGAGGTCAAGATGACAGTTCGTTTTGAAGAAAATGTGGGCACAGAAAATGCTCAGCTCGTCTGCCAATGGTCCAACTCCCTTGGCAAGTCCTTTCAAGAACAATGGATGGGACCAAGGATTTCTTTTCCCTTGACAATTCCAGTTTTGCAAGAGTTGGAAGGAATCTTTTCAATCTTTGATGGACAAGAGTTTGTGGGACTTATCCAGAAAATTAGGCTAGAAGACAGTAATCTTCATATCGGGAGATTTTTTATCAATCCCCAGAAACAGGGGCAGGGCTTAGGTAGCCAGGCATTAAGGAAATTTGTTAGTTTGGCTTTTGAAAATGGAGACATAGATAGTATTTCTCTAAATGTCTTCGAGTCAAATCAAGCAGCCAAGCACCTCTATCAAAAAGAAGGTTTTGAAATCGTTAAAACCATTGAAGCACCTGTACGAAAATACCTTATGAAAAAGTTTAGATAGAAAGCAAAAAAGCCTTGGTTCCCAAAGCTTTTTAATCTTATAAACTCATTAAAACAACTCCCAGTAAGGTGTGGAATGTTTTTTAGTCTGTGTCATATAAAAATAAATAGAATGAATAGCTATAGCTAGAGCTAAAATGGTTGTAATACTTACTACTATTATAGGATTAGAAGCAAAGATTAAAGAGAGAATCAAGGCAGCCAGATAGAGTGTAGCTTGGACACAGTAGTAACTTTTCGAATAGCGAAGATAGTGTTTGTTATAGGGCCCATTTGCTAGGACAGCAGCTTGGAAGAGGCCAATTCCGATATAAAAGAAGCTGGTTGCAAAGAGAAGATTAGTTTCAGGATTCAGAAGAAAACTCATCGAAACGGTCATCATAAGAAGTCCAATGAAAATAGGATAGTGACTGTAAATTAGAAATAGTCCCTTTTGATTAGATTCTTCATCAATAGCATGGTCGAATTGAACAAAATAAAACAAGAACAGAGAAAGCATAATAATGAAATAAAGAACCGAATAAATCGAGAAATTCTCGATTGTAAAGAAGTTAACTAGCCCCATAATCATCTCTCCAAACGTAATAATGACAAGAAGGGAGATGCGCTCGATTAAATGGGGGAGAACTATCTGGAAATGATCATCTTTACTAATCGAGGTAATTGGCGTAATAAATGTTAGCAGAATACTAGCATAAAGGATATAGACTCCAATGTAAATAGGAAGAAGAGCTGCTAGATAGATTTCTAAACTTCGTAGACCTGTTATCCATAGAAAACCTTTGATACTTTCCCTATGAACATTATCGGTTGATTTTTTAAAAAACTCAACCAAATATTGAAAAAATAAGGTAAGGGTTAATGTACCAATAGCCCAACAGACATAATGAAAATATTGTTGCCAATCATCTTTAATCAAATTGGATATAAAGAGTAAAAGTCCCATATTGATAAACATGATTAGCATGTTAAATAAAGAGTTCTTTCCATAGCGATTGGTATAAACGGTTTGAATCATCCAGGCATTGATGAGAAGCAAGACAGACATGAAAAAATCAAGCAAAGAATTCCAAGTCAAAATACCGTTATGAAGATGGTGAATTAAAGCAGTTACTTTTGAAATCGCAAAAACAAAAACTAGATCATAAAAAAGTTCTGAATAATTTACACGTTTATGTTTAACAAGAGTTGTCATCTTAAGACCTTTCTATTTTAGAAGTACAATTTATTATAACAGAAAATGGTAATAAAAAAAAAGGAGATGCTTAAATAACTTCATGTGACGCGAATGAACTGCGCCACAAAAGTTAGGTTTTTTCTGTCTAACTTTTGGGGTGCAGTTCAGAAGGGGTGTTTTTTCTATCGTTTTTTAGTGCTAAGACTACACAAAAAAGCCTTGATTCCAAGGCTTTTTCCTGTTGATTTAGATGCCCCCTACAGGGATTTGGAAAGGACTTTCATATTGAGAGCAATTAAAAATATTGAAATATAAGTGATTTTAGGTATTTTCAATGTCATGATTTAAAAATGGGACAAAAGTGGGGCAAAAACCATACAGATTCTAAACTGTATGGTTCTTTTTTTATCTAACCAAGAAAGGTTAAAACTTATTAAAACAAATGCAATCAACTGTTGAAAACTTTTTAGTCCGTGTAATATAAAAACAAGTAAAAAGTTGAACTATAGGGAATATTGTGTCATAATAGGTAATAGATGAATAATTAATAGATTGGAAATAATGCTTTCTTAAATAATGCTTTCTTACCTTAACAAGTTGAATTGGTTATACATTTTTTCGTCGCAATTGTGTCTATCTCTCGAGTTTAGCTAGTTTTTATAAGCTCTGGTTTCTAATCAATATAACAAATTTTAGAAGTGCATAAGACAAGATGGTGACATTACTACAGTCATTTCTAGTCACCATATGTTGCTGGCACAGGCTGTTTGTAGTGTTGGCTATTTACTAGTCAGTTTAATCGGAGTGTTTAATTTTTATTGTTGAAAGGTTTTTATATGGCGAAAATTCTATCTTTAGGTCTGACAGGTAAGAAATTACTTGCTCAGGGGTTCTTGTTTGTTCTGCTAGGTCTCATCTTGATGGTCACGGGGACTTGGTTGCCAGTAAAGGTTATTCGACTGGTTCTGTTTTTAGCTTGGATAGCAACGGTCTTAGATTTAGTATTACGTATTTTCAAAAAAAGTCAGTCAACGGACACCTTGGGAGTTGCACTGGTTAAATTGTTAGTGCTGGGATATTTGCTTGGCTCCAATCTTGCGACGGATGTGCCGATTTATATTTTGGCTCTTGTGATTGGAGTTTATCAGATTTTTCATGCTAGTATTAACCTTG
The DNA here is from genome assembly GCF_001074825.1 of Streptococcus pseudopneumoniae. Lineage (GTDB taxonomy): Bacteria > Bacillota > Bacilli > Lactobacillales > Streptococcaceae > Streptococcus > Streptococcus pseudopneumoniae_C. The sequence continues at coordinate 10,645 of NZ_JUPG01000071.1, read as the reverse complement.
TCACCTATGTTCTCTACCGCAAAAACAAAATTCGACCTCGTTTTCGTCTCTTACTAGATGGACTCGTACTAGTTTTTCTTGGTGGGACTAGTCTTTTGTCCTCTACGGGAAATTCTGTCTTTCAACTCTTTGTTTTAGGGGCTTATTTTTTCCTTTATGGTCTGTCCAATATCCGTGACGGTTTCTTATTTGAAGGGGAAATTGGGAAAAACCATCTCAAACGTCGCATTAGAATTAGCTTACCTATTGTCCTAGCCGCTCTCATCCCTGCAAGAACTTTAGCAAAAATCAACAAATTCATGCAGGAAAATGCTGATGAGAGAGAGGATATCCATCTTGGAATGGTGAAGTCTGGTAAGACAGCGGAGCTTGAAATTTTTGTTCATACAGCTGAGACCTCTCTGTTTTCGGCAATTGGTCATGTGGATATCTGCTATCAAGGCCGTGTTATTTCTTATGGCAACTATGATCCGTCTTCTGAGACCTTATTTGGCATGGTAGGAGATGGTGTCTTATATTTCTGTGATCGTGACAAGTACATTGACCTATGTAAACGTGAGAGTCAAAAAACGCTTTTTGGTTATGGGATAGATTTGACGCCTGAAATGGAAAAAGCAGTTCAGAAAAAGTTGGCTGAATTGAAACAACTGACGATTCCATGGGAGCCAAGTGCAGATAAAATCATGACAGGTGATGGTAAGGAAGACTACACCTACGCTTATAAAATCAGACATGAGACAGATGGGGAACTTTATAAATTTATCAAATCTAAGTTTAAATCCTACTTTGTCTTGTCCACAAACTGTGTGCTCTTGGCTGATACCATAGTCGGTCAGGCTGGCACCGATATCCTCTCACCCAAAGGATTTATCGCTCCAGGAACTTACCAAGCCTACCTTAATCGAGAGTTTGAAAAACCAAATAGTATAGTCGTATCTAAACATGTTTATTAAGAAGAATTTATGAACTTAGTAAAAAAATACACCCCGTTAATACTTTTTATAGGGCTGGTTGCTCTTGTAATTCTGAATGCATCGAGCTTTATATCAGGAGCAATCTCTCTCTTTGATGTAATATCAACCTTGATTTATGGTGCTGTTATTGCTTTTGTGCTTAATGTTCCTATGAAAAAAATTGAACAGTACTTAGTTAAATTGAAGGTAAAGGCAGAGTTGCGTCGTCCGATTGCCATGGTACTTGTTTTCCTAGCTCTTATCTTAATCGTGATTGCTCTTTTGGTTTTGGTGCTGCCAACCCTAGCCCAGACTATTAGTCAGCTGGGAACAGTCCTTTCAACAGTCCTTACTCAACTTGGGAAATTGCTAGGCAGCTCGGAATTTGTAACCAAAGACATGTTGTCAACTATCGTATCAGGCATACAGGGACAATCTAGTTCTATTAGCCAAGCTTTGATAGGTTTTTTATCAGGTCTGACTAGTAATATCGGCAATATTTTTTCAAGTTTGATGAATGCCTTTTTGATTATAGTCTTCACCTTTTTATTTTTATCCAGTAAGGAACATTTGGCAGCGATGACGAGTCGACTTCTAAAAGTTTTTCTTCCAGAGAAGGTGGTGATAAAGTTGACTTACATTGGACAAGTAGCACTAGAGACTTATGACCAATTTTTGATGAGTCAGCTGATTGAAGCAGTTATCATAGGAGTTATGATAGCGGTTGGTTACAGCGTGTTTGGGATACCCTATGGAGTAATGACAGGTATCTTTGCAGGAGTGCTATCGTTCATTCCTTATGTAGGGCCTATGATTGCTTGTGTTGTGGGAGCGATTTTTATCTTCACAGTGAGTCCTACTCAAGCCTTACTTTCTCTTCTTCTATATCAAGTTATACAGCTGATTGAAGGAAACCTTATTTATCCTAGAGTTGTAGGTCAGTCTATTGGCTTACCAGCCCTTTTCACGCTTGCGGCTGCTAGTATCGGAGGGAATCTTTTCGGACTACTTGGAATGATATTCTTTACCCCCGTATTTGCTGTTATCTATCGACTGGTTAAAGAATTTGTCGTTGCAAAGGAAAATCAGGTAGATTAAGAAAAACTAAATTTAATAAGATATACTGAGAAGAGAGTGAGAGATTCTCTTCTCTTTTATTTTTAAATACTTTTCTACAAAAAGCTATTAGACGTTAAAAAAAGCCTTGGTTTCAAGGCTTATTTCTGTTGATTTAGATGTGCCCCCTGCAGGGCTCGAACCTGCGCCCCATAGCTTAAGAGTCTACTGCTCTACCAACTGAGCTAAGGAGGCAACAGAAAAAGCTGAGAATGTAACTTCCCAGCTATTTTAATATGCCCAAAATGGCAGCTAGATTATTTACGAAAGGCATCAAGGATATAGGTGAAACCAACAATTAAAAATGCAAAGGCAACGACATAAACGACAAAGACACTTGTAGCTACTGGATTGAACAAAATCACTAGACCTAGTAAAAATGCAAGCAAGGCTACCCACATGATATGGTTGCCAATAATAGGGAAAATCAATCCCAGACGATTGCCTTTAAAGAAAACTATAATGGCTTCTACAATTAACCAAATTCCTAAAATAGTTGGAATGACAACTGGCAGCGTCACAAAGCCATAGGCAACGAGGTAAAGAGCTAAGAGAAGATTAACAATCCCTTGGAAAAGATGAGCTGGTGAGCGAAGCTCTTTTGGTACAGAGAAATAGCCTAAAATAGCTGCTATAGAAGCAACCAGTAAACCAAATGAAATCCACCAGCTGTAAGCAACAAGATTAGCTACTGGGTCTGTAAATAGAAAGAGTGCTAAAAGGACAAAAACAACTCCTGCAAGGAATAGCAGTAAACGATTAGAAAATTTCATTTCAATACCCCCTATATAGTATAGTTTGATAATAAAAATATTATACACCTTTTTAGAGGAAATGTCAATAAACAAAATGGAAAATTTGGAAGTTTCAGTCTGATTTATGAAAAGAAAATCAGTTTTTATTATTTTGAAAATAAAAAGAGAAGATAAAATTTGTCTTCTCTACATGAAAATATTGTATGGAATCAAAGCAAAAGTAACTGGCTTTACACTATTTGTAAAGATGTAATTTGATTCAAAAAGAAAAGATAGATTTAAAATGTGGGACAAATGATGGGGTAAATCAGTTATAGACAAGCAAAAAAAGCCTTGATTTACAAGGCTTTTTCCTGTTGTATTTAGATGCCCCCTACAGGGATCGAACCTGTGACCCACGGATTAAGAGTCCGCTGCTCTGCCAGCTGAGCTAAGGAGGCAAAGAAAAAAGCTGTATTGGTGCCGAAACTTCACGGTTTGTATTGAACCCGCGCAATTAAGCAGGTGGGCAACTCGCTCTAACTGAAGCTGTTTCCGTGTGAGACGGCCTACATGCTGTTAGAAGACTTTTGTTTCCCTAATAATACAAAAAATAGTCGGTCAACACTTAAGTGTGAAGTCGTACACCACAGCGTTTCTATGTTTATATAATACCACTTTTTCAAAAAAAATCAAGAGGAAAGTGCAATTTTTTGAAAAGGATTTCAGATTTTTCGCAAACGGTCGATAGCTTCCTTTCTTTGAGCCAAAGCCCGTTCATATTTACCAGTATCTTCTGCTTGGAAATAGTGATGATTACGAATTTTTTCTGGTAGATAGTCTTGCTTGACCCAATTTCCAGGATAGTTGTGTGGATAGAGATAGTCTTGGGCATTCCCCAGTTCCTTGCTTCCACTGTAGTGCCCATCACGCAGGTGTCGCGGAATAGGCAAGTGCCCTGATGTTTTGAGGTCGGCAAGAGCCTTGTCCATAGCTACATAGGCTGAGTTGGATTTTGGAGAAAGGGCTAAATCAATCACGATATTGGCAATGAGAATGCGGGCTTCTGGGAATCCAATCCTTTGTGCAGCATCCAGAGCAGTCACGGTATGAATCTGGGCCTCAGGATTGGCCAAACCGATATCTTCATAAGCGATAACAGTCAAGCGACGAGCGAGACTTGGCAAATCACCAGCCTCAATCAAGCGGGCAGCATAGTGAAGACTGGCATCAACATCTGAGCCACGGATAGACTTTTGCAGGGCAGATAGAACATCATAGTGACCGTCTCCATCCTTGTCCATGGTAATGTAGCTTCTCTGAAGACTATTTTCCATTATGTCTAGGGTGATATGGCGGATGCCCTTGTCATTCTCAGGGGTAGATAGAACTGCCAAATCCAGTGAGTTGAAGGCAGAGCGAAGGTCTCCGTTTGTAGAGGTAGCAATGAAATCCAGCGCATCCTCATCTAGTTCTACTGGAAAATCAAAACCACGCTCAGGGTTACTTAGAGCTATCTGCAGGGCCTCTTTGACGTCTTGGTTAGACAGAGGTTCCAACTCAAAAATTTGAACACGGCTACGAATGGCAGGAGTGACAGAGAAGAAAGGATTTTCAGTCGTAGCGCCAATCATGATGACCAGACCACTTTCCAAGAGAGGTAAGAGGAAGTCTTGCTTGGTTTTATCTAGTCTATGAATCTCGTCTAGTAATAGGACGAGACCACCAGAGAATTTAGCCTCTTCCGCAATTTCTTGCAGTCGTTTTTTACTATCAACTGTCGCATTGAAAGTTCGAAAGGCATACTTAGTAGTCCCTGCGATGGCAGAGGCAATACTGGTCTTGCCGATTCCCGGAGGGCCATAGAGAATCATGGAGGACAGGCGGTTGGCTTCTACCATGCGGCGGATGATTTTTCCTTGTCCGACCAGATGTTCCTGACCGATGACCTGGTCGATGGTTTTAGGGCGCATGCGAAGCGCGAGATTGTCTGGCATAGCAGTCCTTTCTAACGTAGATTTTCTGATACATATGTGGTAAGATGGTAGTATCTATTTTAGCATATTTCCGAGCAATCGGGGAGATTTAAGAGTCGCATAGAAAGAGGACAAAATGGCAACATATGGATTTTTAGATGTTTTAGAGGAAGAGTTGGAGAAGAATTTTCCCTTTGACTTTGAGATTAGTTGGGACAAGCGTAATCACGCAGTTGAAGTGAGTTTTCTATTGGAAGCGCAAAACGCTGCAGGTGTGGAGATGCTGGACGAGGACGGAGAGGTGTCATCAGACGACATTCTCTTCGAAGAAGCAGTTCTTTTTTACAATCCTGCCAAGTCAACAGTCAATGAGGAAGACTATTTGACGGTTATCCCTTACTTGCCTAAAAAAGGATTTTCTCGTGAATTTTTAGCTTATTTTGCTCTTTTCCTCAAAGATACTGCCGAGGTTGGGCTAGATGCCCTCATGGACTTTTTGGAAGACCCAGAAGCAGAAGAATTTGTCATGGAATGGAACCAAGAAGTCTTTGAAGAAGGTAAAGTCGGCCTGGAAGAGGGAGAATTTTATCCTTATCCGAGATACTAGGAGTTTGACATGGAAATAGAGATTTCTGATTTCACAGGCTGTAAGATTGCTTTGTTTTGTGGGGATAAGCTCTTGACTATCTTACGCGATGATAAGGCAAGCATTCCCTGGCCCAATATGTGGGAACTTCCAGGCGGTGGACGTGAAGGTGATGAAAGTCCTTTTGAGTGCGTGGCGCGTGAGGTTTATGAAGAACTGGAAATTCATTTGACTGAGGATTGTCTGCTTTGGAGTAAGGTTTATCCAAGTATGCTTTTTGCGGATAAACAATCTGTATTTCTAGTCGGTCAGTTGACACAGGACCAGTTTGACAATATCACCTTTGGTGATGAAGGGCAGGGCTATCAGCTGATGAATGTCGAGGAATTTCTTAGTTCCAGTCAAGTTGTACCTCAGTTGCAGGATAGAGTGAGAGATTATTTATAAGAAAAGTAAATGATTTGAAAAATAGAGAAATTATTAGAGGGGGTAGAATTTAAAGATATGAATATCACCTATATCGTCGGAAATGGTTTGGATTTACAATATGGTTTGAAAACAAGATATAAGGATTTTTATGAATTTCAAAATAAGGTTTACATAAGTAGGAAAGAGAATGAGGAGGAATATTCAAATTTTATTTATGAGTCGCTATTTTCTGATAAAGTAAATGATTATGAAAATTGGTCAGATTTTGAATTGTCAATTGGTAAATTGACAAAAGATAACGACCTCATCTCCTCAAGTATAGAAATGAAGGAGAAATTTATAGATGATTTTAGTGAAGTAGTTGATGATTTAAGAGAATATCTACGCATACAACAAGAAAAAAACCTGGAGAAAGGCAATGTAATTGATTTTGTAAGTACTCTAAATGGTATGAAGAAATCTCTCCCTGCAATCAATCAGCCTGTTATCGATAAAAAATATAATGAAAATCTATATCAAAGCGACATTGTGAACATATTAACTCTTAATTATACAAATGTGATCGATAAATTATATGATGAGTCAGTAAAATCATTCAGGAATCAATTACGAAATAATAATTATAATTTTCATATTGTACCTCCAATTCATGCACATGGGACAGTAGCTATTTGCACGGTTTTAGGAGTTAGCGATGAAACACAAATTTCAAATAGTTTTGACGAAGAACAAAAAGAATCCTTAATAAAAAATTTAGCTTTGAAGAACTATAGAGAAAAAATGGATGTTAAAAATAGTGATATTATAAAAAACTCTGATATCATTATTCTCTATGGGGTTTCTTTGGGAGAGACTGATAGATATATCTGGAGTCAGATTGCTGAACGGTCAATCAACGGCTCTGTCCCTGTAATTATTTACCATTATGTACCTAATTTTGATCCAGGAAACCCCACTAGGGTGAAACGTTTATATAGAAATGTAGAAGACAAATTCATACAGAATAGTGGTATTGACTTAGAGTTAGAGAAGAAATTAAGAGATAATCTTATTATTGTTATTGGAAAGACTATTTTTGACCTGATGGAAAGGTAAGCACAATATAATATGGAAACATGGCAAGAGTTAAAAGTTACAGTGAAGCGTGAGGGAGAGGAGCTAGTCTCTAACCTCCTGATTGAGCTGGGAGCGCAAGGTGTTGCGATTGAAGACAGCATGGATTATGTGGAAAATATGGATCGCTTCGGTGAAATTTTCCCAGAGGTCGAGCAGAAAGAAGAAATCGTTGTGACAGCTTACTACCCTGACACGGTGGATGTGACAGTGGTTGAGGCAGACTTACAGGCTCGCTTAGCAGAATTGACAGATTTTATGGATTTGGGAGAGGTCAAAATGGGGACGACTGCCTTGGCTGAGGAAGACTGGGCAGACAACTGGAAGAAATACTATGAACCAGCTCGCATCACTCATGATTTGACCATAGTTCCCTCTTGGACAGACTATGAGGCGACTGCTGGGGAAAAGATTATCAAGCTGGATCCTGGTATGGCCTTCGGAACTGGGACCCATCCAACCACTAAGATGAGCCTTTTTGCCTTGGAGCAGGTCCTTCGTGGTGGCGAAACGGTGCTGGATGTGGGGACTGGTTCAGGTGTCCTTTCTATCGCCAGCTCACTTCTTGGTGCCAAGGAAATTTTCGCTTACGACCTGGATGATGTAGCGGTTCGTGTGGCTCAGGAAAATATTGAGCTCAATCCTGGCATGGAAAACATCCATGTAGCTGCTGGAGATTTGCTTAAGGGTGTTGAGATCGAGGCAGATGTCATCGTGGCTAATATCTTAGCGGATATTCTCATTCATCTGACAGAGGATGCTTATCGCTTGGTCAAGGATGAAGGCTACCTCATCATGAGTGGCATTATCAAGGATAAGTGGGACATGGTGTGCGAGTCGGCTGAGTCAGCGGGATTTTTCCTAGAAACTCACATGATTCAAGGGGAGTGGAATGCCTGTGTCTTTAAGAAGACCAAGGATATTTCAGGTGTGATTGGAGGCTAGCATGCAACAGTATTTTGTCAAGGGCAGTGCAATCTCTCCTGTTACCATTGAGGACAAGGAAACCAGCAAGCATATGTTTCAGGTCATGCGCCTGAAAGAAGAGGATGAGGTGACCTTAGTCTTTGATGATGGCGTCAAGCGCTTGGCGCGCGTGCTGGATGTGGAAAATCGTCAGTTTGAATTGGTTGAAGAACTAGCTGACAATGTGGAACTACCAGTCCAAGTGACCATCGCATCAGGCTTTCCCAAGGGAGACAAGCTGGAGTTTATCACTCAAAAAGTGACGGAACTCGGTGCCAGTCAAATCTGGGCCTTTCCTGCCGATTGGTCGGTTGCCAAGTGGGATGGCAAGAAGTTGGGTAAAAAGATTGAAAAACTAGAAAAAATCGCCCTTGGAGCAGCAGAACAAAGCAAGCGGAATCTGGTTCCAAGTATTCAACTTTTTGAGAAGAAAGCGGACTTTCTAGCCCAACTGGACCAGTTTGACTCTATCATAGTAGCTTATGAAGAATCAGCAAAAGAGGGAGAAGCCGCTGAGCTTATTAAAGCAGTCTCTGGTCTTGCAAAAGGAGCTAAATTGCTCTTTATATTTGGTCCAGAAGGTGGTCTCTCACCTGCAGAAATTGAAAGTTTTGAAGCTAAAGGAGCCGTCTTGGCAGGACTTGGCCCTCGCATCTTGCGAGCGGAAACAGCTCCACTTTACGCCTTATCAGCCCTTAGTGTTTTATTAGAATTAGAGAAATAAGAGGAAGAAAATGGAACAAAAACACCGTTCAGAATTTCCAGAAAAGGAACTCTGGGACTTAACAGCCCTGTACCAAGACCGTGAGGATTTCTTGCGTGCAATCGAAAAGGCTCGCGAAGATATTAACCAATTTAGTCGTGATTACAAGGGCAATTTGCATACTTTTGAAGATTTCGAGAAGGCTTTTGCGGAATTGGAGCAAATCTACATCCAGATGAGCCATATTGGCAACTATGGCTTTATGCCTCAGACGACAGACTATAGCAATGAAGAATTTGCTAATATTGCCCAAGCTGGGATGGAATTTGAAACAGATGCCAGCGTAGCTCTGACCTTCTTTGATGACGCTTTGGTGGCTGCAGACGAGGAAGTTTTGGACCGATTGGGTGAGTTGCCACATTTGACGGCAGCCATTCGTCAGGCCAAAATCAAAAAAGCCCACTATCTAGGGGCTGATGTGGAGAAGGCCTTGACCAATCTGGGTGAAGTTTTCTACAGTCCGCAGGATATTTACACTAAGATGCGAGCTGGGGACTTTGAAATGGCCGACTTTGAAGTCAATGGTAAAATCTACAAAAACAGCTTTGTCACCTATGAGAATTTCTACCAAAACCATGAGGACGCTGAGGTTCGTGAGAAATCCTTCCGTTCCTTCTCAGAGGGACTTCGTAAGCACCAAAATACAGCTGCGGCAGCCTATCTAGCCCAAGTCAAGTCTGAAAAACTGTTGGCAGACATGAAGGGCTACGACTCCGTCTTTGATTATCTTCTAGCTGAGCAAGAAGTGGACCGTGCCATGTTTGATCGCCAGATTGACCTCATCATGAAGGATTTTGCGCCAGTTGCCCAGAGATACCTCAAGCATGTTGCCAAGGTCAATGGTCTTGAAAAGATGACCTTTGCAGACTGGAAATTGGACTTGGACAGCGCTCTTAATCCTGAAGTGACTATTGATGACGCCTATGATTTGGTCATGAAGTCGGTAGAACCTTTGGGGCAAGAATATTGTCAGGAAGTTGCTCGCTATCAAGAAGAGCGCTGGGTGGACTTTGCTGCCAACAGTGGCAAGGATTCTGGCGGTTATGCGGCGGATCCATATCGCGTGCACCCTTATGTCCTCATGAGCTGGACAGGTCGTTTGAGTGATGTCTATACTTTGATTCATGAAATCGGACATTCTGGTCAATTCATTTTCTCAGATAATCATCAGAGTTATTTTAATGCCCACATGTCTACTTACTATGTCGAAGCGCCGTCAACCTTCAATGAATTGCTCCTAAGTGATTACTTGGAACACCAGTCTGACGACCCGCGTCAAAAACGCTTCGCCCTTGCCCACCGCTTGACAGATACCTACTTCCATAACTTTATCACCCACCTCTTGGAAGCAGCCTTCCAGCGTAAGGTGTATACATTGATTGAAGAAGGGGAGACCTTTGGAGCAAGCAAGCTCAACAGCATTATGAAGGAAGTTTTGACAGATTTCTGGGGAGATGCCATTGAAATCGACGACGATGCGGCTTTAACTTGGATGCGCCAAGCTCACTACTATATGGGCTTGTATAGTTACACCTACTCAGCTGGACTAGTCATCTCGACTGCGGGTTACCTACATCTGAAACATTCCGAAACTGGAGCTGAAGACTGGCTCAACCTCCTCAAATCAGGTGGCAGCAAGACACCGCTTGAGTCAGCTATGATTATCGGTGCTGATATTTCAACAGACAAACCACTCCGTGATACCATTCAGTTCTTGTCAGACACAGTTGACCAGATTATTGCCTACAGTGCCCAGTTGGGAGAGTAAGGGGATAGAGAGGTTGTTCTAGAATGATGCTAGTGGGACTTTGGTTTTATTTGTAGTGATTGTCAAGAAAAGTGTTGAGTATCGTAATTGTAAAGCAGAATTAATAACGGAATCGGTATTACTAATAATCCTTTTTATTTTCTATATGACTGAATTTATAGTCAATTGAAACAAGAATAAGACAAAAGAGCCTCGAAAAAAGTATTACAACTTGGTAATACCTTTTTGAGGTGCTTTTTGA
>NZ_JUPG01000070.1 GCF_001074825.1 Streptococcus pseudopneumoniae | reverse complement strand
AACGAGCGCAAGTACGTCAGCAAGTACATCAGCCTCAACGAGCGCAAGCACGTCAGCAAGTACGTCAGCAAGCACGTCAGCTTCAACAAGCGCAAGCACATCAGCAAGCACATCGGCTTCAACGAGCGCAAGCACGTCAGCAAGCACATCTGCCTCAACGAGCGCAAGTACATCAGCCTCAACCAGTGCAAGTACGTCAGCAAGTACATCGGCTTCAACCAGCGCAAGTACATCGGCTTCAACAAGTGCAAGTACGTCAGCAAGCACATCGGCTTCAACGAGTGCAAGCACGTCAGCAAGTACGTCAGCGTCAACGAGCGCAAGCACGTCAGCAAGCACGTCCGCT
>NZ_JUPG01000069.1 GCF_001074825.1 Streptococcus pseudopneumoniae | reverse complement strand
GAAATTTGTCCTTTCTCGAGCTTAGCTTTTCTTCAACCCACTACAGTTGACAAAGAGCCAAAATCTAATTATCAGATAAAAGAAAGAGCAATTCCACCTGAACTGCTCTTTTTTGCTATTCTGTTTCTTCTTGGACTTCTTCACTCTCTTCATTCTTGACCGGTGCTGGTTCATAAGCTCGGATAATCTGAGCGACAACTGGATGGCGAACCACATCCTTAGCTGAAAAATGAACAAAGTCAATCTGATGGATGTTCTTGAGTTTCTCTTGGGCATCAATCAAACCGGACTTGACATTACGTGGCAGGTCAACCTGACTAATATCTCCATTGACAATCATCTTAGAATTAAAGCCTAAACGAGTCAAAAACATCTTCATCTGCATGATGGTCGTATTTTGCGCCTCATCAAGAATGACAAAGGCATCATCCAAGGTCCGTCCACGCATATAGGCAAGGGGCGCAATCTCAATAATTTCACGCTCCATGAGACGAGTCGTCTGGTCTTTCCCCAGAATCTGATACAAGGCATCGTAAACAGGTCGAAGGTAAGGATCCACCTTCTCCTTAAGATCACCCGGAAGAAATCCTAGACTTTCTCCTGCTTCCACTGCTGGACGAGTCAGGATAATCCGCTTGACCTGCCCACGTTTAAGGGCAGTAACTGCCAAAGTCACTGCAAGAAAGGTCTTCCCTGTCCCTGCAGGACCAATTCCAAAGGTCACATCATGCTGTTTGACACTATCCACATAAAGCTTTTGACCTAGAGTTTTGACACGAATAGGCTTCCCTGTATTGTCCTTGATAATTTCTTCTTCGTAAAGGGCGACAAACTTGTCAATCTCATCGTTTTTGACCATGCTAATCGCAGTCACCACATCTGGCATACCAACGGTCATCCCCCGATTCACCAAGACCATCAAGGCTTGGATGACCTGACGGGCTTCCTCACAGGCAGACTCTTCTCCCAAAACCTGGACAATCTCCGTACGAGCATGAATCACCACATCGAGTTCTTCTTCCATCAAACGAAGATGGCGCTCATTGGAACCAAAAAGATGAAACAGGTCATCTGGACGACTCAGTTGAATGTCTATTGAATGTTCCTTCAAATAAAGAACCTCTCTAATCCTTTTATTTCTTTTTATTATAGCAAAGGGATTGAGAAATTACTAGCCCAAACCCAATGAATAAAGTCTAGTGTTCTAAGTATTCTTGCCAGATAGAATCAAAATCCCCCAGATTAAAAGAGAAACTGGCATGCTCCTCCAAAAATCGACTGACCTCATCAAAATCATCCGTATGTTTTGGAAAGGCCGACTCTTCAAAAGCTAGGTCTGCTAAGATGGCTTTGGGACTGTTACTTTTAGGATTGCGCTCGGTCATGAGCCAAGTGTAAAATGATTTTCTCATATGCTATCCTAAATCAACTCTGTCCCAAACTGGTCTTGCTTGATTTTACCGGCCTTCATCAAGCCACCAAGTGCCTTTTTGAACTGACCTTTAGAAATGCCAAAGGTTGCCTTGATATCATCAGGAGATGACTTATCATTTAAGGTCATGAAACCGCCATTGCTTTCCAAGTAGGTTAAAATCATCTGGGCATCATTTTCCAACATTTCAAATGAACGTGGTTTGAGGGAGAGGTTCAAGGTACGGTCCACTTCACGGAACCCAATAACGCGCGCATCTAATACTTGCCCCAAACGTGGCTCTGCGTAACGCTCGCTAGGATGGATGAAACCAAGCATGTTATTTTCTGGCAGGTAAACAAAAGTTCCCGATAGCTTGAGACGGTATACAATGGCTGGCCAGTTTTGGTTCTGCATGTTATTGTAGGCAGGACGTGCCAGACGTTGGAAGTCTTCTTGATAAGCCAAGAGGCCCCATATACGGTCTTTCTTGTCCACTTCTAGACGGATGTAGAGTTGGTCGCCCTTCTTAGGCCAGAGTTCCTTGAGCTCAGGAAGAATATCGAGTGACACTACGATTTCCTTATCAGGTAGGCCTGTATCCACAAAGACACCCAAGTCCTTACGAACTTCTGTGACACGTCCCCAACCAAATTGTTCCTGCGTAGCAGTGACTTCTAGAGTTGTCAAGCGGAGTTTTTGCTTCATATCCGTGTAGGCAAAACCTTTGACCGTATCACCTACTGTATGTTGACCTTCTTCCTTGGCAAGCGCATAGGTTTGGCCATCCTTTTGCACAAAGTAAAAACGGTCATTTTCATCGATGATGAGTCCAACGATAAAACTTGCAAGATTTGTATTCATATTTCCTTCTTTCGAATAAAACTCAGCCAGCAATGCCAACTGAGTTTTTCTGTTTATTTTTAGACTTCCAAGAGTTCTTTCTCTTTGTTGGCAGTCATGTCGTCGATGTGTTTAACAGCATCGTCTGTTACTTTTTGAATATCTTTTTCAAGAGTCTTCAATTCGTCTTCAGTGATTTCTTTTGCTTTTTCTTGTTTCTTAGCTTCGTCCATAGCATCACGACGGATATTGCGCACAGCCACTTTAGCATTTTCACCGACCTTCTTCACTTCTTTAGCAAGGTCACGACGAGTTTCTTCTGTGAGAGCAGGGATAACCAAACGAATCACAGAACCATCATTAGCTGGTGTGATACCAAGATCAGAAGCGTTCAAGGCACGTTCGATATCTTTCAATGAAGACTTGTCAAATGGTGTTACCAACAAAACACGCGCTTCTGGAATGGTAATTGAAGCGATTTGGTTAAGAGGTGTTTCTACTCCATAGTATTCTACATGTACACGGTCCAGCAAGCTTGCATTGGCACGACCGGCACGGATACCACCAAATTCACGAGCAAGTGATTGGTGAGACTGGGTCATTCTCTCTTTAGCTTTTTCAATAATTGCGTTAGCCATAATCTTTCTTATTCCTTTTCTTCGATATTGTTTGAAACTGTTGTTCCGATATTTTCACCAAATACGACACGTTTGATGTTGCCTGGTTGGTTCATATTGAAGACAACCAAGTCAATGTCGTTGTCCATTGAGAGGGTTGAAGCTGTTGAATCCATGATACGAAGACCTTTATTGATAACGTCACGGTGAGTCAATTCTTCAAACTTAACGGCTGTCTTGTCTTTCTTAGGATCGGCATTGTAAACACCGTCGACGCCATTTTTAGCCATAAGGATAGCATCCGCTTCGATTTCAGCTGCACGAAGGGCCGCTGTTGTATCTGTTGAGAAGTAAGGTGAACCAATTCCAGCACCAAAGATAACGATACGGCCTTTTTCAAGGTGACGAAGGGCACGTCCACGGACATAAGGCTCTGCCACTTGTTGCATAGCAATGGCAGTTTGCACACGCGTATCAACACCAACTTGTTGCAATGAATCTGCCATCACAAGAGCATTCATAACAGTCCCAAGCATTCCTGTGTAATCTGCCTGAACGCGGTCCATACCTGCTTCTGCAGCAGGTTCTCCACGCCAGAGATTTCCTCCACCAATAACAAGGGCAATTTCGATACCTAAGCTATGAACTTCTTGAATCTCTTTTGCGATTGTTTGAACTGTTTGGATATCAATCCCTACGCCACGTTCACCGGCAAGGGCTTCACCTGATAACTTGATTAAAATACGTTTATACTTGGGATTCGCCATTTTCACTCTCCTTTTTTTATCCTACCTATTTTATCACAATTTCTAAGATTTTTATAGTACCATGAGCAATTCTTTCAAAAAAATTAGACCATTAAAAATTCCTCTAAGTCGCTAAGGGCACGCTCTGCAATTTTTTCATAACGAGCCTTCTTATCACGGATACGTTCGCCTTCCAGCTCCTTGATGATCCCAAAATTGACATTCATTGGTTGGAAATGTTTGCTGTCCGCATGGGTGATGTAATGAGCCAGACTTCCAATCGCTGTTGTTTCTGGGAAAATCGCCTCATTTTCACCCTTGAAGAGACGAGCCGCGTTAATACCTGCAACTAAGCCTGATGCTGCCGATTCAACATAGCCTTCCACACCCGTCATTTGACCAGCAAAGAAGAGATTTGGTTGCTTCTTAGAACGGTAGGTCTGCTCCAGAAGATTTGGTGAATCCATGTAAGAATTGCGGTGCATGACCCCATAACGAACAAACTCCGCATTTTCAAGACCTGGAATCATTTGGAAGACACGCTTTTGTTCTCCCCATTTGAGGTGGGTCTGGAAACCGACGATATTGTAGAGGCTACCAGCCGCATTGTCCTGACGAAGTTGAACAACCGCGTACGGCGTTTTGAACTCGCCGTCACGAGGTCCCGTGTAGTCGTCTGGATACTCAAGCCCGACTGGCTTCATAGGTCCATAAAGCATGGTTTTAATACCACGTTTGGCCATGACCTCGATAGGCATACAACCTTCAAAGTACTTTTCTTTTTCGAAAGAATTAAGCGGTGCTTCTTCCGCATTGACCAAGGCTTCATGGAAATCCATAAACTCTTGCTTAGTCATAGGCGCGTTGAGGTAGGCTGCCTCTCCCTTATCATAACGAGACTTGAGATAGACCTTGCTCATATCAATGGTGTTGACATCGATAATAGGTGCTGCCGCATCGTAAAAATAGAAACCATCGCCGTCATTAAGGGCATGAATCTTTTCAGCTAAGGCATCGCTCGTCAAAGGACCAGTAGCGACAACCGTAATAACATCCGTTGGCAATTCTGCAATTTCATCACGCACCACTTCAATCAAGGGATGGTTGGCCACTTTTTCAGTCACCATTTGGGAGAAACCGTCACGGTCCACCGCAAGGGCACCGCCTGCGGGTACACGTGTAGCTTCTGCTGATTCTAAAATGACAGAACCCAAGCGACGCATTTCTTCCTTGAGAAGCCCAACAGCATTTGTCAAAGCATCCCCACGTAAGGAATTGGAACAAACTAACTCGGCAAAATTGTCTGTTTTGTGCTGGGGTGTTGACTTAACACCACGCATTTCATAGAGTTTAACTGGAATACCACGTTCTGCGATTTGGTAGGCTGCTTCAGAACCTGCCAAACCAGCACCGATAACATTGATATAAGATTGAGACACGACACTAATACCTCTTTGGGAGTGTGAAGACAAGCTTCACATGAAAAAAGCCAACCGAACTTACTCGCTTTCGAGTTTCTTGGCTCAGGCTGAAAAAGTCCACAGGACTTACTTCGCTTTCGAGTTT